>QMOR01000010.1 GCA_003648285.1 Bacteroidota bacterium | reverse complement strand
AATGTCATTCCATTTTGCACGGGCATCCTCACGTACTTTTTCAAAATCCCAATGATCGCATTCGCTTTTCATATTGTTGCGGGCATTTTCAATACTGGTAAACGAAATTGATATTTTCATATGTATTGCTTCACCCGCCTTGACCTTGAAATTTGCGGACACCCCAGCGGTCTCGGCATCCCAATAGCTCTGGGTAATCTCCCCATATGTCGCAGAATCCCGTCGAACCAAATGACTGACTTCCTTCAATACGTCGATATTCGAAAGATTCTTTCCACCCTGCCATCCATTGAATGCATCAAAAGATTTATCAAATTTAATAACAAAAAACACCTTGATATTATTGGGGCCACCCCATAAGCGACCGGCAGAATTGAAGGACCCTTCAAATTCAGTACTACTTACCCGTTGTACCTCTGCATCTGCCATCGTTGTACTCCCGAGATAACCTCCCAGGTTTGTGAGAATATTGGTTTCACTATCCTCAGTGTATCGAAACCTGTACATACTTACACGCGGTGTCGTGGTTTGTTCGACCCAAATATTATAATCCTCTAGAAATACGCGGTAGTATCCAGGTTGAGCAATTTCACTATCATGGCTGAACGCAGATTTCCATCCGTCCTGCCATTGAGTTGGATCAATGTCTCCTACAGTTGGCATGATTTCTATTCCCGACAACATCCAGCCGTGAAGCTGACCGAATCCAAGAATTTCGGAAGAATTGTAATTGTATCCTCCACCCCATTGATTTTTATTTCGTGTATGTGGTGCTGAAGCAATCATGCCAAATGGAGTACTGCCAGGCGTGAAATAGAAATATCGCCCTCGTGTCGTCTCGATATAAGGATTCACCCATGAAGTGAGATCAGTATAACTCCGATAGGAGGGGTAGACTTCAAATTCGGAAAGACCCAATTTTGATCCAACGCCATCAGTGACTAAAAAGCGTACCCATTCGACTTCTCTTGCTTCGAAACTAATCACTTTTGCTCTTCCATTATTCGGGATAGAATTTACTGCAACCTGACTTCCGTCGCTAAAGAAAAGCGTGCCACCTGCAGTATGTTCCTCAAGATTCGGGCGATCGTACAAAATGATCTTGTCGATGGATTGAGAAGAATCCCAGTCGAGTTGAATCCAAGGGTACCTGATGTATCCCCACATGATTGTTTGTCCTTCGCAAGCCCATTCGCCCTTATCATGAATGCCTATCAGGCCATCAGTTGCGCTGGCGGGAGAATGCCTGGAGTCAAGTGTCGTCGATGCGGAGACCGTAGCCTGTGGCGCAATATTGTCAGGTCCCGCAATTGAATTCGCGATGCCTATTACAAGGAGACAGGTAGTCCAGAATATCCTTTTCATAAGTTCTTTCTTATTGGAAATTGATGAAGATTATATCAATAGTCCACTAGATAAATGATTTACTGTTGTCTCCAACTATGCTCGATCTCTTCCAGAGTCTTTTGCTTCGTTTCGGGTACAAATTTCCAAACGAAAAAGACAAGGATAATTGCGTTGACCATGAAAATCCAGAATGTCATAGCACCACCAACATGATCTAAAAGCACAGGTGTCATTTGTGTAATGAGGACGACAGCAAGCCACAACAGCACTATGCAAAATGACATCGCAAGGCCTCTTGTTTTTGTCGGGAATATTTCTGAGATAATCACCCATGGAATTGGACCGAGAGAAGCCGCAAAACATGCAACATAGCCAAGTACGAACGCGAGAAGTACATACCCACTGGAAAAACTAAAATAAAACGAGGCACCCATACCAAACAGGCAAATAATCATGCCTGAAACACCCCAAAGTAATAGTTTTTTGCGCCCTGCTTTGTCAATAAGCCAGATTGCTACAAATGTAAATATCGTGTTTGTGACCCCAATGACAACAGTCTGAAGCATCGCTGATTCAGTGCCAAATCCAACACTTTTAAATATTTCAGGAGCATAATAGATGATAGCATTAATACCTGTGATTTGGGAAAATACGGCAAGAACACAGCCTACGATCATGGCCATCCGCAAACCGGGACCAAACAATTCCCGAAATGTGCCTGTTTCCTCAGTGAGTGCCTCTTTTACTTGTGACATCACGGATGCGGCTTCTTCCTTTCCATTGACTTTCTCTAGTATCTTAAGTGCCTCATCTTCACGTCCCTGAGCTGTAAGCCATCGGGGGCTTTCCGGCACCAGGTACAACATAAATAGAAAAAGCGCAGCAGGTATGACTTCGGAGCCTACCATGTAGCGCCAGCCCAACTCAATGTTCCATGATTCACTATTGTTTGATGCAATAATCAGGTTTACAAAATAAATGATGTTGATACCGACAACAATAGCTAGTTGATAAAGTGTCACAAGCATGCCCCGGGATTTAGCTGGTGCAATCTCAGAAATGTAAAGAGGAGACAAGATAGAAGCGGCACCAACTCCTAAACCTCCAATAAATCTGGCGATTACAAACTGTGTGAGATTCTGTGGTAGTGCAGAAGCTACAGCTGAAATAGCAAAGAGTATTGCTGTCACCTGCATCACTTTTTTACGGCCATATTTATCACTAAAATGGCCCGCAAACGCAGCTCCCGCTACACATCCCCATATCGCTGACGAAGCTGCCCAACCGGTCAAAAGCGGTGTGAGCTCAAATTTTATTTGCAAATATCCGATTGCTCCTGCAATCACGGCTGTGTCGTAACCAAAAAGTAATCCACCTAATGCGGCAACTATTGAGACTAAATAAATGAATTTGGAATTTGATTTTTCTGACATGATCTACTTTTTTAATTCCGTTGATGTGCGGACATAGGCTTTTATCGTACCACATTCCGATCCCTTGCTGGCACCATGTGGGGTTATTGAGTACTCTCCAATCGCAGCTGGAATGATAAATGTTTCTGCATAGTGTACCACATAGGGTGTAAATGCATTTGATGGACTTTCAATAATGGCCTCCCGACCTTCTATCAGGTTAAGCACATTTAGGTTGCCATCTGTATTGTGCAAGACCGTTTTAGTAAACCAGTGTCTCCGAGTTTCGATATATTCAAGCTCGTGCAATCCTGTTCTCTCTTCACGCCAACCATCACCTTGCGCAATCTGTTCGACAGGATTAACCAATTGCGATTGTGTCCATGATTCCGTTCGGTCCCACTGGATCGCTTCTTTGCCATGATCAATGTGGATCGGACGTGGTTTCCCATCCAATCCTAAACGACCCCAGTCCCAAAGTTTAAAAGTAAAGATGTAGGGCGTTGCGCTTATTTCAAGTACCATGCTGTCCTTTCCGGAGCAGTGTACAGTGCCCGAAGGGATTAAAACATGATCGTGTTTTTTTACAGACCATTTGGCAACGTGATTTTCTACTTGAAAAGCCGGTCCACCATTTTGTGCACTCTTCAGCTCTGCAATCATCTGGTCTGGATGCACATCGTCTTTGAGTCCTAAAAATACGTGTGCTCCTTCTCTGGCATCCAGAATGTAATAACTCTCATCCTGGGTATAAGACATGCCGAATTTATCTTTGATATAGTTTTTCAATGGATGTACCTGAAGACTCAAATTTCCACCATCCATCGTATCCAGAAAATCAAAGCGAATTGGAAACTCAGCGCCAAATTCGCGCAAGACATGTTCCCCTAAAAGCTCCTTTGGTTTAAAGAACACGAGATTGATTGACGGTAGCTCAAATCTGTGTTCACCAATTCCCAAAACGAGGCTGTTCTCCTCCGGTACACAATCAAAACACCACGCAAAATTAATCGCCTCACGATCCAGATCACAGATTTCCTTCATCCATTGCCCACCCCATGGCCCAGGGTCAAAAAAGGGTACCACGCGAAATGGTTCGGATGCCGCAATCTCCAGTCCTTGGCGTACAATTTCTGATGCCACTAATTTTGGTTCAGCCGGTGCATTCGTATCCAGTACGAAATCCCATTTTGGATATAGTTCTTTTTTAAGCTGGTCGCATATGCGCCAATCCACAAAATATCCACGTTTATACAGAACCTGAATGCGTTCTTCCCGATTCCGTACTCCGAGATTATCCACAAGGTTTAGCCGCATACGTCGTTGTATTTCCCACCTGGCCATGTCAGCATAAACCAGGACATCACCAGATTGTACAACCGAAGCCCCTGGTCCAAAGACGAGTACAGTGCCTTGCTTAAGGAGACTAATTTTTTCTTGAAAGACGCGACACTTTTCGTTGTCAATTAAATCTGACATTTTCAGATCAGTCATGAAACCGAATACAGGGTCGTCAGTGAGAAACCTTTCAGTAATGTTCTTGATTTGATTTTCCGGGAGCAGAATGTCTCGTGAATCGATAATCAGATCGGGCTTGATCACTCGAGTGAAGTGATCAACAACATCTTCGTGAAGCACACCCTGATACGTTTCGACAGTAAGAATCCTCAGTGGGCCTCGTATTTCAGAAAGTGCTTCCACAAGTCGTAGGCCAATCGATTTCCAGCCCACCAGACAGGTGTTGTTATCATCAGTAACCCGTACAAAAGGGTACTTGTCGTAGTTCGTAGGCCCATGATGGTATTTGTTCCCCGATTGTTTGTTCATAGTGCTGCAAAGAAGATTCAGCTACGCCTTCAATAGTTGAGCTGAGTTTTTATAACTGAATAATTAGTACCCTGGATTCTGATTTAACAACGGATTTTTAGCAATTTCCACCGACGGTATCGGAAGGAGATTATGGAATGCCTCCACACTTGCTGAAGGCTTTGCCTGTCTGACTGCATCAACAAGGACATCAAACCTCCGCAGATCAAACCAGCGATATCCCTCCCATGCAAGTTCGACTCTTCGCTCTTCAAGTAGAGCACTTCTGAATGCTGTTTGACTCATGGATCCAAATGCGGGAAGTCCCGCTCTGACCCGCACAAGGTTGATCACATACAATGCTTCTGAATTGGGTCCGTTATTTAATTCATTCACAATTTCTGCATGCGTCAACAGCAAATCTGAAAATCGTAATATGGGTAAATTATTTGCTGTTGGACCACCATTTGGTTCAGCAGATTTATCCCAGAATTTAGAAATGTGCGGTTCAATTTCGGTAGCGCTAGAGTCGGGGTTGATGATAGTGGTAATAATCGATACAGCCTTCCTACTGTCATTCATAGAAAAGGCTCGATATAAGGAAGCCGTGGGCAAATCCAAAGATCGACCGTTTAAGGCGGTTGGTAGCGATCTTGTATTTACAGGCCCGGGGCTTTCGGTACTCAGTGGGATTGAAAATAGAATTTCAAGACTGACATTATTATTAATCTTAAACACATCCTCATAATTATCTAACAATGAGAATGCTTCTGATAGAATCACTCCCCGACTTAAGGGAAACGCCTTTAGATAATCTTTTCGTTCTGTGTGTACCTTTGCAAGCAGTCCAGATGCAACAAGATTTGTTGGTCTGCCATAACTTGCGAACTCAGAGAGGTTTATTTGCGCAAAATCAAGATCATCTATGATCAAAGCATAAACAGAATCAATGTGGCTCCGCTCGATGTTAAATTCCTGATTGATGCTGGTATTAGCTGTTGTCATCAAAGGAACACCACCAAAATACCGAGCTAAATCAAAATAGAACATGGCTCTGAAATACCGGGCTTCCGCGATGAGCACATTTTTTTCAGAATCACTCAGAAGGACATTTGGAATGTTCTCTATTGCGAAATTGGTCGTATTGATGGCTGTGTAAAGTTGCATCCAAATGTCCAGGACCACACCATTATCAGCATCAAGTGTAAAGTCTGATAATTGTTGTAAGTCCGGATCCAGATTATTTGCGTACCCGTTATCAGACATCAGCGCCTGAAGCTGCCAATGCGTATTTGCATAAATACTAGACCCATCCAGATGGCTGTATATGGCATCTACGGCTGACTGCGCATCCGATGGGTTCATAAAGAAATCATCCGGAGTGATGAAGGACCTCGGGTCTTCTTCCAGGAAGCTATTGCACCCTCCGGTAAAGAGTATTGTGCAAAAGACGATATTCAGATATGTCCTCATATACCTAAAAGGAGATTTGTATCCCAGCTAAAAATTGCTTGGAATTTGGATAATTATCAAAATCTACACCCGCCTCAACTGCATTTTGCCCGAAATGGCTTACATCAGGATCGATGCCCTTATATCTTGTAAGTGTTAATACATTGGTTGCCGATATATAGACCCTCAAGTTGGACATATACAGTTTATTAGAAAATGACTCAGTAAATGTATAACCCAATGAGAGGGATTTCAGTCTGAAGTAGGTTCCATCCTCGATTATGGCATCTGAAAATATGCGGTTCGGAGTATCAGAATATAGTGCCTTCGGATACGAGTTACTTGCGTTTTCTTTGGTCCATCGCCCATCATAGGCTTCTTGTGTGATGTTGGATTGCCCGTTCAAATTCTCTATTTCAATTAAATTAAAATTGGCAATTTCATGGCCGAATGCACCTTGAAAGAAAAAATTGAAGTCCATTCCAAACTTGAACGTTATTGAGTTGTGAAGGCCTAGAGTAAATTTTGGGAGCGCACTACCGATAACCGTTTTGTCCTTATTGTCAATAATTCCATCCCCGTTTCGATCTTTATATTTGCGATTCCCGGGTTGGAGATCTTCGCCTGCGAATTTTGGAATTGCGTTTAAGTCATCGCCGGATTGAACAATCCCGTCGGTTTCATAGCCATAAAATGTACCGATGCCGTTGCCTGCTGATAGAAGTGACCACGCTTCTATACCTCGCAATGGTGTGCCTGTAGTGATGCTGAGATTTCCTTCGATGGCATCGATATTGTTATTGTGCACTGCGGCATCCAGCGCAATATCCCATCTTGTGTTGTGATCAATAGCCAAAGCATAAATTGTAAAGTCTAATCCGTTGTTTTTTATGCTTGCTCCATTCTCGAGTGCAAATTCAAATCCGGAAGTGCCGGCTTGTGGTAAGAACATCAGTGCATTGCTGGTCTTCTGATTAAAGTAATCCAGAGAAAACGCAAGCCGGTTTTTAAGAAAGCTGAAACTTGCCCCAATATTAAATTCATTGGTTTTTTCCATCTCAAGATCTGAGTTCTGAAGAGTCACGGGACGAAATCCTTTGACGGAAGTGCCATTGACATTCGTCTCAAACTGCCTAAGGAGGGACAAGGAAGAGTAGGGCAAGATGTTGCTATTGCCAGAACTACCATAACTGATCCGAACGAAGACATTAGAAATGGCATGGACGTCGGTCATGAAATCTTCCCTGGACATATTCCATCCAAAAGATGCAGCCGGATAAAAGGAATAGTTGCCATTAAACTGAGACGCACCATCAGCCCTTCCGGTTAAAGTGAAATTGTATTTGTCATTGATTGAATACCTCCACCTTGTGAAAAATGATACAAGTTGTGACTCAAGTAGATTTGAATTAATGGACTTGTTTTGGCCAACACGGAGGTTGTAGTATCCAAGAGATTCATTTTCAAATCCCTGAGACTGACCTACGAGTAATTCGGAAGTGTATCCCTGCAGTGAGAATCCACCCAACCCATTTAATATTCCGTTTTTGCCGATACGTGATTCATAGCGTAGGGTATATTCATTGAACCAGTTGAAATTTTGAAGCTTGGCACTCGCGCCGAAGGCATTTCCTGGTGAATCAGGGTTCAGTGCGCCTGATGCAAATAGTGCTTCTTCATTGAACTGTGCATCAATTCCGAGTGATATTCCAAAATGGAGGTTGTCTAAAATGCTGTAATCGAGTGATAGGTTATTGAAAAAGCGTGTATTCTGAACGTCACTTTGTGCAAATTTGGATTGAGCTACAGGACTCAGCAGAGGGTATTTAGTTTGAAGTTCATTTATCGGCTGACCATCGTTATCAACTACATGGTTCTCAATAGTGTAGTTATTGTCTTGACCTTTTACACTTAAAAGAGGACTAAAGATGAATGATGCACCCGAGACTCCCGGACTCGCCTCAAGGCTTGAAACGCCTGAAGGAACGGTACTCCCTTCTGTATGACTTAACTTGAACGAATTTGTCAAGGAGAGCCGGTCATTTATCTTCGCTTGCAAATTGGCCTGAATATTAAACCGTTGAAATCTGGAGGGGCTCACAATTCCCTGTTGATCGGTATACGTCCCTGAGATCATATAGCGAAGTGTCTCTGTAGCGCCAGTAAATCTGAGTTGATAGTTTTGGATAGAGGCGGAAGACCTGAAAGTTTCTTCCTGCCAGTTTGTCCCTTCGCCAAATGCTTGTGGGTCAGTGTACTGTGGTGTAAGCCCGGCGTTTGTTCGTGCTTCATTGAGGTATTCAGCAAAATCAGATCCATTAAGCAGATGATATTTGCCAATACTCTGTTGAATCCCACCATAAATATTCAACTCAATCGCTGGAGAACTGAGGCTGCCTTTTTTGGTATTAATGACAATGACACCGTTGGCACCACGCGCTCCATAGATGGCTTTTGAAGCGGCGTCTTTGAGAACAGTTATTGATGCAATATCGTCCGGGCTGAAGGCACTTAATGCATCAATCTGGGGCCCTGAAACCACTCCGGATGACGCAAGGAAGTTATCGCTGTATAAAGGAAATCCGTCAATAACATAGAGCGGTTCATTTCCAGCGGCAATAGAATGGACACCACGTATACGAGTAACAAATTCACCTGCGGGCTGGCCGCTGCTTTGCGTGATATTGACACCCGATAATCTGCCTTGGAAAGACCCCAGAATCTGACTGCTGGGCGATGACGAGCGGTAGGATGCATTTGCAGTTGAAATAGCTCCACTCCAGGACCTTGGATCAAGCAGTTCATAACCGACATCTACCTGATCGATGTGAACCGTGTCCACTACCTGCTGAGACAATGCTGGTAAAACGTGAGCACAAATGATCACTGTGATCGTGAGAATTCGTCGATATGTCAAATATTTTGTTCTCAATTCAAATTTTTAATATCCTGGATTTTGTGTCAAATTGGGATTGATATTCCTTTCCCGTTGAGGAATTGGGAATAAATTGTGTTTAGGTATTTCAACTGTTACATCGTCTTTTGCTTCCTCTACGCGTGACTTAAGCCTGTCCTGGCGCACCAGATCAAACCAGCGCTGTCCTTCCCATACAAATTCAAATCTCCTCTCTTGCCAGATTGCTTCACGGAATTCCTGAAAAGAAAGTCCCTCAAGGTCGGGGAGCGTGTTGCGTTCGGTACCATCTGCAAATCGCGCACGCTGTCTTACTTTATTCACAGCGATATAAGCTTCTGCAGTTGGACCTGCATGCATTTCGTTGAGCGCTTCCGCATGCATGAGTAGTACGTCAGAGTAGCGCATATTGAAAAAGTCATTTCCACCACTACTTGCTGATGGCTCAGCTACTTGATCCCAGTATTTGAAGATATGCGGTTCAAAATTCACTACTGTACCATCATTTTCTTCAAATGAAGTCTGGAATGTCACCTCCCAACGCCTGTCCATTATATCAAAGGCTCTGTAGACGTCAAGAGTTGGTAATTCCCATGACAGGGAGTTTCTGTTTAGTGCAAGTGGGAGAGTGCGTACGTTAAACTGGCTAGTCTCCCAGATTGCATCATTATTAAGGGTGAACTGTGTGGCAAAAACTACTTCAGGGCCGTTGTTGTTTTGAATTTTAAATACATCAGCATAATCCTCCATGAGTTGATAAAAACCAAATCCAATTACGGTGTTCGTTTTGTCAACAACTTCCGCCCAATTTTCGAGGGTCATATACACTCTCGCGAGGTATGCAACTGCCGCCCCTTTGGTAGCGCGACCAATATCGGCTCCTGTGTATTGAAAAGGTAAAGTGAGCTCAGCGATTTCCATATCAGCGAGAATCTGGAGATATACCTCATCAGCTGATGTTCTTTCTATCGTCAAGATCGACAGATCGATAGTGGGTGTCGTCAACAACGGTACAGCACCAAACAAACGGACTAATTCAAAATACATCAGTCCTCGTATAAAATGTACTTCGCCAAGGAATCTGTTTTTAAGCTGTTCATCCATATCTATATCCGGAATCCTCTCAATAGCTATGTTGGCGAGACTAATTGTTTTATAGCAATCCTCCCAAATATCTGTAGTGAATGTATTACTTGGGTCATGGCGAAACAAATCAAGCTGGACTGTGTTGGGTTCATTCTGTGGTCCGGCTTTTCCGTTGTCAGAAGCGAGTGCCTGTAGAGAGTAATATGAATTAAAATACACACCACCAAAATTCGAATTGTTGAGGCCGGACCCCATATGGTCATAAGCAGCATTTACGGCGAGTTGTGCGTCGGATGCCGTGATATAGAAATTTCCAGGCGTCAATGCAGATTTCGGGTTTTCAACAAGAGCATCCTTACAAGCAAAAATCAGTATAAAAAGGAGAAGGCCGCATGCTATGATAGCTGAGGAAAGCCTTGAATGGTAGGGATTCGTTCGATATGACTTGTGTGCTAATTTCATGCAATCCTTCTAAAATCCAATATTTAATCCAACGATATATGAACTGGTATTCGGAAATCCGCCCAGATCTGCGCCCATGTTTGTGGCACTTTGCCCAAAGTGACTTACTTCAGGGTCATACCCACTATATTTTGTAAATGTGATCGCGTTTTTTGCCGTAAGATAAATTCTGGCATCCGACAATTTTATTCTTTTGAGGAAATTTGAGGAAGGTCTGTAGCCAATAGTGATGGTTTTAAGGCGCACATAGGATCCATCTTCGACCTCAGCATTAGAGATGTAGCGTCTTATGATGGCTGGATCCGCATTCACTTTGGGGTACTCATTAGTTGGATTTTGAGGCGTCCATCTATTCGCAAAATAGTCAAGCGTAATATTCGAAGTCGTATTCTGTCTTTCGATCAAGAATTTATTAAAATTCACAATGTCATTGCCAACTACTCCCTGGAAAAATATATTGAGGTCAAACCCTTTATACGAGAAATTATTTATGAAACCAAAAGAGAAGTCCGGTTGTGCACTGCCGATAAACGTGCGATCATTATCATCAATCACGCCATCACCGTTCAAATCCTTATACTTTCGATCGCCTGGAGTAAGGGGTGATTCAGCTGGAAATCGAGGAACAGATTCCGGGTCATCACCTATTTGAAATATTCCATCCGTGACAAGACCATAGAATTTACCTACGGGTTCTCCCACTGTGAGTAATGCCCAGCTCTCTATGCCAAACAGGCCGGCACTATTTGGAATATTATTGCGGTCCGCAAGACTCGTAATTGTGTTTTGATTAAACGAGATATTGAAATCAGTGTTCCATTTAAATTCCCGGATGAGATTGTAGCTCTTAAAAGAGAATTCGAAACCCTTATTTTCCAGGTCACCAACATTACCGAAAACACTACTAAATCCAGTATAAAAGGGCACATCAGTCGTGAGCAACAGGTCAAATGTACTCTTGATATAAAAGTCCATCGTAATCCCGAAACGTCCGTCGAGCAGAGATCCATCAAGCCCTATATTGAATTGTGTTGTTGATTCCCATCTCAAGTCGCTGTTTGGAAATAAGAATGGCTCAAAACCTATCGTCAGGTTATTGTCAAGAGATATGTCTACCGGGACTAACAATGCCTGTGATAGATAAGGCCCTATCGATTCATTTCCTACGATACCATAACTCATCCTCAGCTTGAGGTCGCCTAGCCAGCGTACATCATTCAGAAAATCCTCCTGAGACATACGCCATGCTACAGATCCGGAAGGAAAGAAGCCCCATTTGTTATTATCTCCGAACTTTGATGATCCGTCAGCTCTGCCTGTAAGCGTGAAGAGGTATTTGTCAGACAGTGAATAATTTATTCTTCCAAGCCATGACAAGAAAGTAAAGTCCGGATAATTTGTAATCACATCTGCACCACGGGCGGTGGCATAATTATAATATCCGAATTGATCTGTACTGAATTCTATGGCATTGACAAAAAGCCCTGAGACACTTGTTTTTTGCGCAGAAAATCCCCCAACTGCACTGATCCTGTGCTTTCCCCACTGATGGTTGTAGGACAACGTGTACTCGTTGAGCAATGCAAACGAGGAGTTGGATCCGGAACTCGCAAAAGAATCACCAGCAGGTCGCGCGGTGCTTGGGGTAAACTGGTCGGAGCGACTTATTGAATAATCAGCTCCAAGGCTCGCCTTAAAGTCCAATCCTTCAAGGAGATTAAACGTAATACTGAAGTTGTCAATAATTCGTGATATTTTCGATTGGCTCGAAGAATCATATATTTTCAAGAGAGGGTTGGCAAATGTGTTGAGCGTTTTTTCCGGAATGACATTTCCGTCGGCATCAGTTTGCGTTCCGTCAATCGGATTTCCGTCGTTATCGACAGCATAGTTTTTTAGAATGAGGTTGTTATTTTCATCGCGTGTTGCCAGCATCGGATTAAATGAGAGGGCCGCAGTTACAATTCCGCCATCAAATGCGGCATTATCATCAGTTAGGATCTTATTGCTCTTCGTATGACTGAACATTAAACTATTGCTCAAAGTAATTCGCGAATGTAATTTGCCATCCAGATTGGCACGGAAATTATAGCGTTCGAAATCAGAGCCCCTGATCACACCGTCTTGCTTATAGTATGCACCTGATATCGCGTATTGAATATTCTCAGATCCTCCGGTAAATGACAGTTCATAATTTGACATCAGGGCAGTGCGGAATATCTCGTTCTGCCAATCCGTACCCTCCCCAAATTTCGAAGGATCATCATATACGCGACCATTTCCAGCGTAGTAATTTGCTTCATTTACAAAATGTGCGTACTGTGAGGCATCCAATAGAGTATATGGATTGCGGACATTTTGCCACCCCTGATAAAAATTAAAATTGATTGTTGTCTGGCCGGCTTTTCCTCGTTTTGTTGTAATGAGAATGACGCCATTTGCCGCCCTCGCGCCGTAGATCGCGGCAGCTGAGGCGTCTTTCAAAACCTCAATGGATGCAATGTCATTCGGATTTATTGTTGACAGAGGATTGAGCCGTGGACCTTGCGCGGCGCCAGAAGAAATATCAGTGGCCTGTGCTAACATGGGGATTCCATCAATGACGTATAATGGCTCATTCCCAGCGCTTATTGAACTTGTCCCCCTGATGCGAATTGACGTTCCGACACCGGGTTCGCCTGAAGTTTCCTGAACTACAACTCCTGCAGCTCTTCCTTGGAGTGCCTGATCAGCGGACAAAACTGGAACCGCCCGAATATCTTCTGCCTTGATAGATGACACCGAACCTGTCAGGTCTCGTTTCTTTGTTGTACCATAACCGACAACGATCACCTCATCCAGCTGAGAAGCCTCAAACTCCAACGCTACATGCACAATACCACGATTAGCAATGGCAACCTCAAGAGTTTGAAATCCAATATAACTAAAGACGAGTGTTCCGTCAGGTGGTGCTTCGATTTCGAAATCACCATCGAGCCCCGTTGAAGTTCCAATTGAAGTTCCTTTCACCAATACATTCACACCGATCAATGTCTCGTCTGATCCTGCGCCAGTGACAACTCCTGTAATGCGCACGTTTTGGGCAGTAACACTTGTAGAAGCGAAAAGCAAAGACAAAAAGGATAACGAAATGATATGGAATTTTAATCTCATTGGAAGCACTTGGCCAAAATTTGAAAATCGTTTCCACTGGGGTCCTTGATTATCGTCCCGTTTTTGTCCTGAAAATTGCAGAGTAGTTCTGACATAATCTCTCCATTGGGTACCGAATAATACTCTGGAGGCCACAATGTCAGGTACCAAATATTGTCTCCACCGGAGATCATTTCCGTACGCGTTGTTGTTTCACATATCTCCGTTGGCCCACTATCGAAAATGCCTTTGGAGCAAAAGAAAACCTGACCGGCACCGACCAAAGCCGTACTATCCTCCATTGCATCAAATCTAATTGTGAGGACATCTTCGAATGTATATTGATTCAGGTCGACAAGGCGTCTTGGAGCCGGGCCACATAAATTTTGCGCCTGGCCGGAAGCGCCTGAAACCTCGATACAAGGATCATAGAAAAATGACAATGAATTGTTTCCATCGTCGAGATATCCCCAAAATGCCTCGGACACAAAATATCCAAGTTGTGTGATGATATTGCTTGGTCCCACCTTTGTTTCGATAAAGATGGTGCCATTGACCGGATTGTCAGGACTCGTATTTCCGGGTGGCGCTAAGGCATCATCTGCTTTGTACACCACCCATTGCACCTCACCGTAATTTTCTCCAATTCCCTCCCGCTCTGTAATTTGCTGGGCCCAGGGCAGATTGCTCACAGGATCCAGTTCTTCAGGATCCATGAGACTCATGTTGCTGCCGCCAATTGTGCTGGTGAAATGCATGGTTGTTTTCTTTGCAGCGCTCCATGACCTTGGCGCCAGGAAAGCAAATACTAAGCGATCACCATCTTTGCCAGTCACTTCAATGTCAACTTCAATGTTGATCGTTTCATCAACAAGAGCAGTTTCAGGTTGTCTTACTTCTGTAATCTCAAAACACTTTGGCAAAGAAAGTGTGATGACCGCCAGCGTATTGATCAGCATGAGTTTCCCTATACTCAAATGTTGTCTGCCAAAAATCTTCGTCATCGTTCGGTCATTGCTTTGTAAATTCGTAGACGTAAGTGTTGGCAGCACAACCAAGTGAAAATGCTACTGAAAAGAAATCACCGCCGGAAACCGGTGGCCGATCAAGTAGAACCGTTGTACTTTCTTCGGAAGTCGTAAACGTAATACTGGTGGGGTATGTCACGTCATCAAATGACCAGGTTCCATCAGCTAACACAGCAAATGGCAGTCCGTTTGTCTCAATTCGATAATGAGTCGGACCATCGTTATCCATCTCGAGGTACAATGACAAATCAGTAAAGCTTAACAGGTCTGAAATGTCATTATTATTCTGCTGTACTATTTTTAAATTCCAATCGCCCCGCAAATCGACAATATGCTCGTCGAGCGCACCCACCGGGATTGTGACTTCATCATTACAGGCAATAAACATTAGAGAAGTGCAAAGCAGGCACGTAAGTATCGTGTAGACATTCGGCATCTTTTGACTTTCCAATATTCTCTGCATATGCGTATCTGTTATTGCCCGTTTTCTCTTTTGATATCAATGGCATACGTGAATCTGTCGGCACGATAATACCCAACGTTATATTCAAATGGCCTGTTTCCTGGATCGCTGACAACCCTCTTTCTAAACAGGATGGGAGCGCCTATTTCTGTATTCAACAAGCCGGCCAACTCTTTGTCCGCCAATATTGCTTTAATTTCCTCTTTAGATATTGACGGAACAGTTGAATATTGCGTCTCCAGGATTTCATATAAGTGTTGAGAAAAATCCTCCTTGCCAGTGAGCCCAATGCGGGGGTGGAAAAAAGAAATGAATCGGACAAACGGCCCATTTGTTCGTCCTCTTAAGCGCTCAAGCATCAAAACTTCTTTGCCTTCTTTCATTTCCAGATGCAAGGCGACTTCTGCTGAAGCAGCTACCCATCGTGCCTCGATATTGTAATTTATGAGTTTCATGCCCTGATCGTGCATTTCCTGACTAAAGCTAAACCAACTATTAAGGTGTGTTGTCACATTCTTTACTGACACTTTGGTACCGACGCCTTTTTTCCGAATCAAAAGATTTTCATTCACCAGCTTGTTCGTTGCTTGTCGAATCGTGTTGCGCGATATACCCAGTCGCTTTGCAAGATCTACCTCTTTGGGTAAGAGTTTGCCTTGTTTGTATACTGGATCTTCGATCATTTCTCTGAGAAGGAGCTCCACTTGTCTATGCAATGGGACTGGACTGGAATGGTCAATTCTGAGATGCATAAATTCATCTTTTAGAGGTATGTTCCTTTGTTCAGACATATAACGTAAATCTATTTGAATAAGTTGGAATATCCAAATGCGTTTCCTGACGCATTCCGACTGAAAGATTCAGGATGGAATAGAAGGATGAGATCCGATCTTCTACATGTTCAGGATTTCGAACCTGAAGAAGATGCTTGTTGCTTCCGTCATTCAGTGGGGAATTCCATCCGCCGAATGATGTCAGCAAATCTGATATCTTTTCGAATTGGATCATACCACGGTTCAATCTGAATAAAAGCCAAAAACCAGGAATGTTCCTCATAAGCCTGTTCCAGCAATTCAATTGCTTCGTCATACTCGCCGATTCCAATATGGATAAAGGATCTTTGAACGGGTGGTAGATACCTGCCCTTGGCAGCTTCCGCATAATAATCCGCCATATGTTTTGCCGTATCGTAATGTCCGGCTAGTCCAAGGGCATGCCCTAATCCTGCGCCAACCTCTACTGTGCCATCTGAGAGATCAAACGCTCTATAATACGTTTCAATAGATTTGTTGTAGTCCTCAAGCTCAACATAGGCCATTCCCAGCCAGTCATAGCCCCATGGTACAGTCGTGTCTTTAGCAATGGTTTTGAGCATAAGCTCCTTCATTTCTTCATTTCTTCTTGCGAAATACAAAAGGGATCCCCTTCCCACCAAATAATCTCCTGATGGGTCAAGGGTCATGATCGTGTCTGATTGAAGCAAAGCCTCGTCAAATCTCCCCATCGTAGACAGATACAATGAATACCAATGGCGCTGATTGGGGCCGGACGGATCTGCTTTGATAGCCGCAAGAAATGCATTTCGGGCTCCTTGCCAATCCCAATCAAGTAATCGCAGCATTCCAGAAACAGTATGTACCGCCGCACTGAGCGAGTCAATGTTTTGAGCATTACGCAATGCTTCTTTGGCGATGGGAATTGTTTCGCCGCGCGGCACAAAACCAAAAATATAGAGAATAATCTTCGTTTCGGCCAATCCCAGCAATGCATCAACATTTGATGAGTCTGCTGAAACTTGAACAGCAAAATTTTCTGCCTCCCTTGTATACTGCATGGCGTATTTGTTGCCGAAGGAAGCAAGCACATCAGGATTAAGACGGTGATCTACGTCAGAATGACAGGAGAAAAATAAGAGAACAAGAAGAAAAGCAAAACATGACTTCATATCACTAGTTTAGGATTTAAGAAAGTAAATGAATTGGTCAGTAAGGTTCAATTTGCCAATCAAACACGAGTTGCCCAAATGGATTCGCCCATGCCTGACAGAGGTTTTTGGAATTACTTTTTATTAAGAACAGGGATGAATTGAATTGCGGCAACCATTGATCGCTCAATAATTCACCTTTCCAATTCCCACTGAATTTGTCGTCAGCGGAGAACCATCCTCCGCTTATTTTACCGTTGGTTACAATGCCCTTCAATGCATACTCTTTTCCGTATTGTTTAATCGTAAGCAAAAGCTCCTCATCATTAAGCTGGCTTTTGACAACAGATATTGATCGGCTTTCACTTGTCGCCCGGAGCTCTCCGTTGCCTGATGTAATCACGAGAGGCAAATAATTATCTATGGCTTCAAAACTTTCAATAAAACATTCCCATTGCCCCTCATACTTTTTGGATTGATCGATTGAGTCGGGCAAAGCGTACATAAATGGGGAGTTGGGACCGTCCATGGACAGAGTTGTATGTCTACCATTATGTGTCTTATATATTGGAAGAAGATCAGCGGGATGGTGATCGGGTGGGTATGCAAAGAAAGCAATGTTATCGATTTGATGCCAACTCTTATTTGCCCTGATTTCTGACCCAAAAGAGAGGTTGCCATTCGTCATGCGATATACAGGTGAAGGAAGCATCGTCGCTTCTTTTCCGAGATCAAGTTTGTACATTAATTGATTGTAGTCGTAATGTGCTTTGGTGCTGCCCTGTCCCCAAAAGTTAGTGTATGTGCCTTCGAAGAAAATGATTCGACCATCCTCCTGATCAAAAAAAGGATGTTGTGATGGATTATAAAACATATTGTCATGTCTGGCTACAACACAGGCGTATCCCCATGGACCAACCGGGGTGTCAGCTTCGGAGTATAGAATGTCACCATTGTAGTCATGAGCCCCACCCGCGATCATGATCCACTTTTGCCGGTATTCATTCCAAAAAACCGATCCGCGCGCGACATGCATCGGCTTATGAGTTGTCAGGTTGAGTAGCTGTATCCATCCTTCTTCTTGATTGATTAAACCCTTTTCAATCAGATCATTCTGTCGCTGCATATTGATGACGTCAGTATTCTTTTTCCAGTCGTAGTTTAAAGTGCCATTTGCGTTACGATCTAATTTGAGATGCTCAAGGTCATACCTACTGCCTGGCTGAAGACATGTAAACGACTCATAAGCCTCTGGCCTGCCGACAAGATCGATGTCAATTGGAACCCGCTGCATCTGAAATTCTGAAGTGATATAATAGTGATTTTGATCACCCCTCATAGCTTTAAACGGATGATGCATGATAGAATATCCCTTGAGCCAATCTTCTGAGTTACTCAGTTTTTCAAACATCTCCGATGCATCATTGAAGAGTGCCACACCCCGTTCATAATTTTGCCATTGTCCACCTACTCGGGAATATTTGGCAACTAGTTGTTCATTGCCATTGCTATCAGGAATGTTCATGAGCCATTCGAACCACACATAACCCGGGCCATCCAGGGAAATCATACTCTTTGAAGAACCATCCCTATCCACGAAATAATCGAAATTGATCCCGTCTTCCGGGTTCAGTCCGCCAGCTTCCGGTAGGAGTGAGGTCGCCGCTGATACAGAAAAATTACCAGTATACTCAGATGGTAAAAATGTATCACCCCAAATCCAGAATATTTTTCCTTTGTACTTAACACCTATGTTAGAATCCTGCCCCAGAACGTGTGCATTCAGTAGCGGCTCTTTAATGGGTATATCGTGGCCAAGCAGGTAGCTGTTGCGATAAATCCCATGACCTGTCGTCCGATACAATCTCTCAGCTGGTTGAATTTGTCGCATTTCAATAACAACTGAAGCCCCGGGTGAAATTTCCAAAGTTAAAGCACTTCGCCCAGTCACATCTTTTGGATAAACATACCCTTCACACTCAACTAAAAAATAGACTCCTTCGTTCATAAGACCCGGCTCGTAGTACGCTATATATCCATGACTATCAGTAATATATGGTACTTTATTTAAAGCTTGTATTTCAACAAGGGGAATCCCTCGTCCGGTTTCAGAATCTATGAATTGGATCTCGAAATAGTCGTGCATTGGAGCGTTTTGAACACAAGATGCTCCCAACAATATCAGACAGATGATAAAGTATTGGAAATCTGTACGGATGTGAGACACGGCTATCATTTTGGCACTAATATAATTCACAAAAATGCATATATGTATGAACATTTGAACAAAGTATTACGAACTTGTCGTCCGATGCGTGAATACAAGTTAATAGTTATTGGACTATTGATCTCCAGCTTGGCTTATATGGGCTGTAATCGCGGCGAGGACACACACCTGTTTCGGCTGGTTGATCCCGAAGAGAGCAATGTACATTTCACAAATCATATTGAAACCACTGATTTGTTCAATGTACTCGACTACATGTATTTCTATAACGGTGGTGGAGTGGCAGTGGGTGATATTAACAACGATGGACTGGAAGACATCTATTTTTCCTCTAATCAATCCACAGGGAGGCTGTATCTCAACAACGGCCGGATGAATTTCACGGATATCACCGAGTCATCAGGAGTGGCGAGTACGGTATGGGGCACAGGAGTCTCAATGGTAGATATCAATGCGGATGGCTTTTTGGATTTATATGTGTGCGTTGCGGGAAGTACAACAGGAGGGCAACGCCGAAATTTGCTTTTTATCAACAATGGAGACCTGACATTCACTGAGCGGGCGTCGGCATATGGACTGGCAGACACTTCTTATACAACGCAAGCTGCATTCTTCGACTATGATAAGGATGGGGATCTTGATATCTATTTGCTCAATCACATACACCAATTTTCGGGGCCGAATGATCCGTTGCCCAAAAAAACAAATGGTCAGGCACCAAACACTGATCGAATACTGCGCAACGAGTTGGACACACTTGCGGGTCATCCGGTATTCGTGGATGTTTCCCGCTCTGCAGGAATTGTAATAGAGGGTTTTGGACTCGGTGTTACGATTTCGGATATTAACCTGGATGGCTGGCCGGACATTTATGTTTCGAATGACTTTGTGTCAAACGATCTTCTGTATATCAATAATCACAACGGTACTTTTACCAACAAAATTGGCGAATTTCTGATGCATCAGTCCCACAATGGCATGGGTAATGATATCGCCGACTTTAATAACGACGGCCTACCGGATATCTTTGTGGCAGACATGTTGCCTCAACGCAATAAGCACAGGAAACTCATGGCTATGAATACCGGTTATGATCTGTTTAATCTTACACAGGCCATGGGTTATGAGCCACAGTACACACGCAATACACTACAATTGCACAATGGGTTTGACCGAGATGGAGAGCTGATCCCGTATAGTGAGATAGGCCAATTGTCCGGGGTCCATGCCACGGATTGGAGTTGGAGCGCATTATTTGCAGATTTCAATAATGATCAATTAAAAGACCTGTACATCACAAACGGGCACCTCAAGGATCTTACCGACCTCGACTTTATTGTCTATCGTCAAGCTCGTTCGCGATTTACGACACAGAAACAGCGAGACAGTTTGTATTTGGATTTATTACAAAAGATGCCTGGAATTCATACAAGGAATTACTTTTTTAAGAATTCCGGCGATATGACGTTTAAAGACATGAGCGCAACATGTGGAGGCATGAAACCATCATATTCTAACGGAGCAGCGTACAGCGATTTGGATAATGATGGCGATTTGGATCTGATCATCAATAACGTCAAAGAGAAAGCATCGATTCTCCGGAATATGACTCAAGAAAGCAGCATGTCGGGTCTCAACTACCTGCAATTGAATCTCAGAGGTCCTGCCAAAAATACACAGGGAAGGGGAGCAAAAGTAACACTCTATACCTCTGATGGGATTCAATATCAGGAGCAAAATCCCGGGCGCGGCTATTTGTCTTCCGTAACGGGCATCTTGCATTTTGGTCTCGATACAATTGAGAGGATTGACTCGGTACTGATTCAATGGCCCGATCTAAACGAGCAGTTGATCCTGAATGTAAGTGTTAATCAAAGACTGGATATTTTGTACGATACAGCTGATCTGCCTTCACAAAGGGGAGTGAGCAAGAAGATGGACTCCTCCGTGAATACACTTCTGTTTTTTCCCGGCGATAAGATAGATTATACGCATCTGGACCGGGAATATTCCGACTTCAATGTTGAGGCTCTTCTTCCCCGGTCGTTCGCTACACAAGGCCCGGGAATGGCTGTTGGGGATATAGATGGCAATGGTTATGACGACCTGGTCATCGGAGGGTCATCACAAATACCGTTACAATTTTTTTTTCGTGATAATTCCGGATTCTTCAGAATTGACAGGTTTGCATCGGATTCATCTTATGAAGATATCGGCGTGCTCTTGTTTGATTGTGACTCCGATTCAGACCTTGATCTATACGTTGTCAGCGGAGGGAGCGAGTATTGGGCGTCTCCTGAGATGTTTCAGGATAGATTGTACCTCAATGATGGCTCAGGGAAGTTTGTATTGTCAGTCGAAGCACTTCCGCAGATGCAATCAAGTGGATCATGTGTGACTGCTTCTGATTTCGATGCTGATGGCGATCTTGATCTTTTCATCGGGGGGAGAGTAGTTCCCGGTGCATATGGAAAGAGTCCACAAAGTCATTTGTTAATTAATAATGATGGTCGGTTTGAGGACAGAACTCAACAAGTCGCATCGGGATT
>QMOR01000009.1 GCA_003648285.1 Bacteroidota bacterium | reverse complement strand
TGACCATGTAATGCATACGTACAGAGGATTATGATGAGTGTGAAAATATTTCTCCTAATCAAGCCCCAATATTTTTCTGTTTGCCTCCTGATCATGCTTCCCTCCTGCAAAATCATCAAATGCGCGCTGTGTCACTTCAATAATACTGTCACGCACAAAATCGGCACCTTCCGATGCGCCCTGCTCGCTGTCCTTAAGGCAACACTCCCATTCCACGACTGCCCAGCCCTCATAATCGTACTGCGCCAGTTTGCTGAAAATGGTCATGAAATCTACTTCACCATCGCCCGGTGAACGGAATCGCCCTGCGCGGTCGACCCATGATGCATAGCCACCATAGACTCCTTGCCTGCCGTTGGCATTAAACTCTGCGTCCTTGACATGAAATGCCTTGATCCGCTCGTGATAGATATCGATAAACTGTGTGTAGTCGAGTTGCTGCAGCACGAAATGGCTGGGATCATAGTTGATATTCACCCGTGCATGATTTCCCGTTGCCTCCAGAAATCGCTCGAAGCTCGTGCCATCGTGCAGGTCCTCACCGGGATGCAATTCGTATGCGACATCTACACCTGCCTCGTCAAACGCATTCAGGATCGGAAGCCATCGCTTTGCCAACTCCTTAAATCCCTCTTCGATGAGTCCAGTCGGGCGTTGCGGCCATGGGTACATATACGGCCACAAAAATGCTCCTGAGAATGTAACATGGGTATCAAGTCCCAGATTATGGCTTGCTTTTGCTGCCAGGAGCATTTGATTCGTGGCCCATTCAGTCCTGGCTTTGCTGTTTCCGTGCACTTCTGTTGGGGCAAAGGCATCAAACATCTGATCGTATGCGGGGTGCACCGCGACCAACTGCCCCTGCAGGTGCGTGGATAGCTCGGTGATCTCGAGCTCGTATTCGTGGAGTGTCCCCTTGAGCTGATCGCAATAGTCCTTGCTCTCCGCCGCTTTTTCCAAATCGATCAACCACTTGTCTGATGTTGGCAGTTGCAGGCCATCGTATGTGTGACCGGCCGCCCAGTCGCACAGCCCTTTCAGGCTATTGAATGGTGCTTTGTCCTGAACAAACTGTGCGAGAAAAATTGCAGGGCCTTTTATTGTTTTCATGTGCTCGAATTGTAGTACCAAAAGTACGTCAAATCTGTGTGGTAAGGGAAAGTTGGAAGCGCATTGCATTTCGGTCGCATACGCCATCTGCATGGCCAAATGCTTGCTCCTACAGATGCATTTCGGACTTCGGTGTGCGCGATTCTCCGCTGGGGTCCGGCGGACGTGATGCTGACATCCCACGGGTATCATGGGAAAATGTACTTTTGTATTGTTCATCAACACAACACAATTATGAATCTCAACTCCATACTCGTTCACACACATTCAGGCCTCAGGTGGGTCGCACTCATCCTGATCGTCATGACTGTCATCCGGGCTGGCAACCTGATGTCCAGCAAGGAAAATTTTGAGTTCAGAACAAAAAGTCTGGCCTTATTTGCAATGATTGCCATGCATATACAGGCGGCAATAGGCCTGGTACTGTATGTCATCAGTCCTACTGTGCAGTTTGGCGCTACCACGATGAAGGACAGTACTCTACGCTTTTTTGCAGTTGAACACATCGCCATGATGCTGATTGCACTTGTGCTTTTCACAATAGGATACAGCAAGTCAAAGAAGAAGACTGAGAACCGTGCGAAGTACAAGACCGTCTTCTGGTTTTACTTAATTGGATTACTCGTTGTCCTTGCCAGTATTCCATGGCCGTTCAGAGGGCTGGGAGCTGGTTGGTTCTAATTGTCGATCCCGAAGTGGTATTAGGTACTGCACACAGGTTGACATATCGTTCGTCACTGGATGATTGATGCACATTGGAGCAGATTGAGTCGGTAGTGGTATGGTGATGGCTTGCACCTTAGGTATTTGCGCGTTGCACCATTGACAGGAGCAATCCACTCAATATCAATAATGATCCGACAATTCTATTTTGCAAATGCAATTTTTCCTTGTTTTCGAGGTAGCTTTTCAGATTCGTCGCAAAGTGTGTATACAACAGTAATGAAAGTCCATCCAGCGTCAAAAATGTGATTGCCAAAATGACGACCTGGGGTAGAAATGGGAGGTCTGCCTTGATGAACAATGGAAACAATGCCGCGAAGAATACAATCGCCTTCGGATTTGCTGCCGACATCAAAAATCCCTCTGAGTACAGGTTAAAATAGCTTTTGACTTTCGCATCACCCTTAAAGTTTTCGACGCGAGGCTTTGAGATGATTTTTTTCGCTCCGATGTATATTAAGTAAGCCACTCCGAACCACTTGATCATCTGGAAGAGTTCACCCGAAGAAAGCACAATGGTTGCCAGTCCCGCTGAGGCGAGGATGATCTGGATCAGGTTTGCTGACAAGTCCCCGAGGATTGTCCCGGTGGCTTTTTTAGCACCGTACTTCATGCTGTTAGCCGTTGCGAGCAAGACGCTTGGTCCCGGCGTTAGGGTCAGAATTAAAACTGTTCCGATAAATGAGAGCCAAAGTGTGAGGTCCATTGATTGGTGTTTAGGTCGTACATGATTGCCGAACTGACATTGTTATATCTCCAAGTTAGAATAAATCCGTGCAATTAATTCATCTTGCCATTACACTCACTTGCTTGAGGTCATTACTGTTGTGACACCAACCGTATCCAGCAATTCTGATATCCGCATATTCAGGAATTCTGTCGGATTCAATCCTTCACAATTTTTATACAATAGAAACTCGAAGTCAAAGAACTCAGTTGTATCAAGGCCAAATACGATGTAGGAGCAGTTCTCAATATGCTTACCTGCATCAGATAGCTTGAACTCAACAACCCGCTCTAAATCTGCAATACTGACATTCACGATTTCTCCTGACAATACATATGTTATTTGAAGTGGATCACTTTGTGTGGTTAGCCAAATCAGGCCTGACCTATTTCCGTCAAATTCTAATCTTTTATAAAGGATATTGTCAAATGGGGATTCTTTATCAATCAGCTTAACGCCAACAGCGATATTAAAGACATTTGTCAGTTCTTCATCGATAATTTTGATCGTCTCATTACTCACCTTCTCATATACGCTCCCAGCTGCAACACTTCTGCTGTTAAGGTCGTATTCCGGCATCAGCACAGTAGGATCATTTTGATTGCAGGCGCATAGAACTACTGCACCTATATATAGCATTATTCGATTCATCTGTAGTAATTAATCTTGTGCATCTTGCTTCGGCTAAATGTTCTCGTTGTTTTATTTGGTGGCCACTTTACCGGGCTTTGTAGTATACCGAAATGGTGATCACTCAGCCAATTTTTGAAGTAAGTTCGAATCCTCTTCAAGCATTCGTCGCATACGCTTTGTACGTAGAATCTGGGCGCCTGACATTCTTTTCCTGTCATTGAGATATTCCAAAACGTCATTCAAGACAGCCTCAGGAACCTGATCCAGCGCCTTAATGATCTCTGCTTTGATTTGATTTGTTGTCATGATCCAACGATTTGTTTAAAGGTACGTCAATCTTATAAAAGTAGTTTCATGAGATGACTGGTGGAATCTGATATCCTAGCCCAGGGGACATATCGAGCAGTAAGTGCCACCTGTTCATTGCAACTAATATCCAATTATGTTTTAATGTAGTAATATTTCGACCTTTTGCCGTTAACGGTCCGGTAAATTTTATTGGTTATCACCCCTCTTGATTCATCCACACCGTAAAGCTTACCACGCTTATGGTATAGTTGTGACGGACACTGCACCCTGTTTTGTCCACCCGACGAAAGTACTGCACTATAACTCTCTTCAACTGTGGTTCGATTGGGGATCAAATCCGGTGACAAAAACAATGAGTCGATGTGGGTCTGTCGCCCAAAATCGTAATAACTTATTGTGTCATAGACCGCGATCATGATAAGATGTTTAGTATCGCCATTCACTCGCCATGTGCCCTGGGACCAACTGCTTGCCATGTCATAATTCCATTTATATAGAAATGTGTCATCACTGTTTAACCAAAGTTTATTGTTATCCAAATTGCTTCGCCATTCGCCTGATATGACAGCCTGACCTATTGCTATGTTGAATCCAAATATTAGAATCAATATGACTTGACGCCTCTTCATAAAACTTCGCTGTTCAATGTGGACTGATGAGTATCTTGTCACACAAGGTATCTAGAATTCCTTGGTTATTGTTGCACCTTGTTTCTTTTGCAAAAGGTATATTATTAATCCAACACTTATAACACTCATTGCTACCAGAGCCAATTTAAGAGCCAAAAAGGGACGATCATAAAGCTCGCCACTGAACGATCCTGCGCCATAGCTGATCAAGTAGCCCGGAATAAAAGCCAAACTCATCACCGTTGCCAAATATTTAGGGTTAGTATACTGAGTCAATAATGAATTAATCACCGGTCCAATATGGATTTCAGAAATATCAAATATCATCATTGCAATCAGGTACAGAATCAGGTGGCTTTCATTAGGATCACCCGGAATCAATGAAAGGACTCCAAGTGAAATCGCCGCAAATGCGAACCCGATGGTCAATTTCGTAAATTGGCCGCTATAAAAATATGACCATAGAACAATTGCAGCAATACTTACAGGCACAAAAAAAGCGTTGCTTATCAAAAGCCAAAACCCTCCAGCATTATCCAAGGTTGCGAGCTCATTAACTTGCACCAATAAACCTGGCATGCGAATATTGTATAAATCATATATCGCCCAAAATAGCCCGACAAGAACTACGGCAACCACAATCTTCGTGATTATTTGATTTCTAGGCAGCCAATCCCCGTACAATCTTACAGGCTCCGTTATTTGTGACAAAGCTGGGAGCGCGATTGAAATAAGCATTAACCCCCCCGCAGACATGAACCCAATACTCCATCCAAAATTCTCTCCCAAATAACCAATCAGCAACACTCCAACAAACGATCCGATATTGATCGCCGTATAAAAGATGGCAAATCCAGAATCTAACAATCTATCCCTAGGCAAATACAATTTACCAAATTGAGCGGTTACATTTGGCGTGTACAAACCGCCACCTAAAACTATCAATCCAAGTCCTGCATACAAACCAAACGGAGTATGCATGCACAAGCTAAACGCACCAATAGCCTGAAAAGCCCCACCAATTATCAGTGCCCTTTTATTTCCGAAAACTAAGTCTCCAAGTATTCCTCCTATAATATGGGAGACTATAAAACCGCCAGTAAACCAACTGAAAACAATCAAAGCTTGCTCTCTGGACATCTGGATGCTATCCCCAGTCATGTACAGAACAATCAAAAAGCGCACTCCATAAAAGGCTGCTCTTTCTAATAGTTTTGAACAGGCGTATATAAATGTATGCCTGTCATGATTTTGGTTTATTATTCTTTCCATACAATGTGGCTTGCAATAAACTGCGGCATTTCTAACGAATCGCGCTTAGCCGATGTTTCAGACAGTTTTTTATCCTGACTATCTGCCCTCCAAGTTTTTAATATCATTTACAACATAAACTACAACAACATCAACCTTGGCATTATCCGCTACATTAATCCACGGACCCATTATATATAGTGTTTCAAGAATTTTTGATTCAAGTAGTCTTACCGCAATTTCTTTATGTTCAATTCTGCTGATTTTCTCTATTGGGTTAGTGACAATCAAGTATGGCAATAGTGTTTCCTTTGAATCATCCCAATTTTCGGTATTCAAGTCTGATAGCTCTATAGACACAAGGGAGTTAATACCAAAACTATAGACAGCTTTGTAATGATAGTTCGTATAAGTATCCCAAAACACGTCTGGAATTGAGACAAACAGAGCAAAATAATCTCTCGCCAATTTATAACCCCCCAGTGGCTGCTCATTCTTAGAGGTAAATTCCTCTGGATACATCAGAATGAAGAACTGCCCATTGAAATCATTTTCCAGGACTTCACGGTCCAAATTGTAATTTTGATCAGTTGATATAATTACGTTCTTCGCATCATAATCATAGCTTGATATTGCTTTTTTGCCTTTCTGGTCATATATTTTCCAGATACCTTTTGGTTTTCCGCTTTCGTAACTTCCACTTTTAATTACCTTTCCTTTTATGTTATAGTAATCCCATTGCCCTTCAGCCCTTCCATTCTTAAACGTTCCTGAAAATTTAGGCTTGCCGCTACCATAAAAAAGTTCAAATCGTCCATTCAGAATTCCATTCGAATATGCAATTCTTTCCAGAATCACTCCCTCTAATGACCACAAAGTCCAAATACCGGATTTATTGCCACTTATAAACTCTCCGTCTTCCACTTTCTCGCCATTACAATATCTTGTGTAATTACCATTTAAATCAGGCTCTATAGATTCAATCTGATCGTAGCAATTACAGTGATCGTAAGTGATTTTTACCTGAGCACTTGAAATAATTGACGTAGAGAGTAGAAGTAACAGTAATATCGTTTTCATATTTTCCGTAATTCATATGATGGTTTAGGCAAATCTACTTTCATTGCCCTTTACTTGGTTCAAGTTAGTGATTTCTTACCCCAGGTCTATTGCCGGATTATGTGTCGCTGTAATCGTCAGTAACACTATTTCATTCTTCTTAATTGCTCGTCAGTATGTCAACAAAATATGCGTTTTTTACTACTGAAGTGGTCGACAACGTAATGTGACAGCCATATCTACTGAAATTTCACATGACGACCACTATTAATACCAGCCCTAGATATGAAAATTTACACCCTACTATAGCAGTTGTGGTTTGGATATATGTAGCACCATGTTTAATTTCTGGCATGATATTCATTTATTATCCCTCCCCTCCCATTACCTAACATTAGGTAACGCCATCAATCACTGGGTATATGCCCATTTCCCGCCAATGCCTACCTTGCGCGACTCAGAGACAATGCATATACATTGAAACTAACCGAACTACAAATTGGAAAACAAGCCATGCTGGCAGACTTTAGCGTCAGCCGGCTACATCAGCGGCTCCTGTCCATGGGATTCACGCCCGGGTCAGTGATCAGGGTGCTGAGGCGATTGCCCATGAATGGAAATCTGTACGTTGAAATAGCAGGACGTTCTCTGGCTTTGAGATTTGTGGAAGCGGAAAAAATCACTGTTAACGTGAGCTAACTTGCCTGTGACAGCAATCGCCCTTATCGGAAATCCGAACAGCGGGAAGTCCTCGCTCTTCAACATCCTCGCCGGAACACGGCAGAAGGTGGGCAATTATCCGGGTGTCACGGTGGATGTCAAATCTGCCAAATTCAACCTGAAAAGTGGTGAGACCGTGACGCTGCTCGACATGCCTGGCTTGTACAGCATGTATCCGACTGGGAGAGAGGAGCGGCTTGTCGTCGATACGCTTCTTCACGCAGGCACTGGCAATTGTCCCGATGCCATCGTTTATACCGTCGATGCTTCATTGCTCGAATCACAACTCTTGTTGTTTACACAGTTGATCGACTTGGGATTTCCGCTCTTGCTGGTAGTGAATATGATCGACGAGCTCGAAAAACGGGATCTGGCTATCGACCTGGATGTGTTGCGATCCAGACTGGGAGTACCCGTACTCGCTGTGAGTAGCAGAACAGGAGAGAATATTGACGAGCTCAAGCATGCTATTCTCGATTTGGTTGAGAAAAAACAAGTGCATCCCAAACCGTTTTACACTGTGCCTTCCGACCAGATAAATAATGTGCGGTATGTATTTTTTGATACAGAAGTTGGGAATGAATACTTCAGGTTGCTGCAAATGCATCACGCCGACAGGCAAGACAAACTTTCGGAGAATCAGAATACGCGGCTAAAAGAATTGCAGGATCAGGAGACATTTCAACTCCTGCCAGCCCAGGTCGATGAGACCATGGACCGCGCAGAAAAAATCAAGCGGCTCCTTGCATTTGCAATAGTGAGAGGCAAGGGCAAGCGATTTGACAGCAATTGGTTTGATCGGGTATTGACACACAATTATGCTGGTCCCGTAATTTTTGCGGCGATCATGCTCTTTACGTTTCAAGCGATATTTGCCTGGGCGACCTATCCGATGGACTGGATCGAGGGGGCATTTGCATGGCTCAGTGGAGAGCTGACAACTATTCTTCCTCATGGGTGGTTCAGTTCACTCATTACAGATGGACTGTTGGCAGGCCTGAGTGGGGTCATGGTATTTATTCCACAAATAGCCATCCTGTTTTTCCTGATTACGATCCTTGAGGAGGTAGGCTATATGGCACGTGCCGTCTATCTTTTTGACCGTCTTCTTCAGCGAGTGGGCATGAATGGGCGATCTGTGGTTGCCTTGATATCCGGAGGGGCCTGTGCAATACCCGCGATCATGTCAGCGCGGACCATTGAAAACTGGAAAGAGCGACTCATCACTATCATGGTTACTCCGTTTATCTCTTGCTCAGCAAGAATTCCTGTGTTTGCTCTTCTCATTGCATTTGTTGTGCCCTACGAAAGAGTGTGGTGGATTTTTAATTCACAGGGATTGGCATTTGCAGGTTTATACGTTTTAGGTGTCGTCGCAGCTTTGACCTCAGCCTATGTGTTCAAGCGTATTTTGAAATCCAGAGACGCGAGCTTTTTACTCATGGAACTGCCGACATATCGCTGGCCGGACTGGACCAATGTCTGGGTGCAGGTGCGTACTAAAGTAGGCACATTTGTCACCGAAGCCGGCAAGATCATCATCCTGATGTCACTCATCTTATGGGCTCTTGCATCATTCGGTCCAAAGGCAAAGATGCTTGCGGCTGAACAAGAGGCCCAGCTAGAATCCACACAACTTGGACTCACCGATTCAGAGGCCGGTGATTTGCTCGCATCAAAAAAAATCGAAGCATCCTATGCCGGTCATATTGGCAAGGTCATTGAGCCGGTCATCCGCCCGTTGGGATATGACTGGAAGATCGGCATTGCTCTGATCACGGCTTTCGCAGCCCGGGAAGTATTCGTCGGAAGCATGGCGACCATATATAGCGTCGGATCAGAAGACAATTCGCTTCGCATCCGCGAACAGATGGCCAAGGTGATCGATCCGCAGACCGGCAAACCGATATTTACACAGGCGACGGCGCTATCGCTGATCCTTTTCTTTTTGCTCGCCATGCAGTGTATGAGTACGCTTGCGGTTGTGTATAAGGAGACGGGGACGTGGAAATGGCCGGTTATTCAGTTTACGTTTATGACTGTGCTTGCTTATGTTGTGAGTTTTGCTACTTATCAGCTCATGTCATAGCGCTTTGCGCTATGACTAATTTTGAATTCTCTTCTTGGGGTTCCTGGTCTATTGGCATGACATCTCTTTATTTATCGGGAAACTGAATCCACTTTTCTTCAGAATTACTGCTCTTCACTACGGTTTCCAAAAATTGCATGCCTCTTACTCCATCTCTTACGGTTGGGAAATCGGTGTAGGTGGCATCCGGCTTCTTCCCTTCGAGGCGTGCCCTGATGCAAAATGCCACGTTCCGGTAAATATTGGCGAATGCCTCGATATAGCCTTCCGGGTGTCCGGCAGGAATCCTGCTGTGGGCGGTGACCTCCGGGTACAGCTCGCCTACGCCTGTCCGCAGGATCTGTGTCGGCCTGTCGAGCCATCTGACGATCAGGGAATTTGGCTCCTGCTGGCTCCACTCTACCCCTCCATACTCGCCGTAGACACGGATGCGGAGGTTATTTTCTTCGCCGGCGGATATCTGGCTTGCATAGAGTACGCCACGTGCGCCATTGTCGAATCGAAGAAGTACACTGCCGTCATCATCCAGAAGTCGCCCACTTACATGTGCGTGGAGGTCGGCGCAAAGTTCTTTTATGCGAAGGCCGGTGACGTATTCTGCCAGATTTTCGGCATGTGTGCCAACATCACCCATTGCACCTGCCAAACCTGATTTTTCAGGATCGGCCCGCCAGGTCGCCTGCTTCTGTCCGGTATCCTCCAACTTGGTACTCAGCCAACCCTGCGGGTACTCGACGACGATGCGCCGGATCTTGCCAAATTCGCCATTCCGGAACATCGCACGCGCCTGCTTGACCATCGGATAGCCGGTGTAATTGTGCGTCAATGCGAAAATCAATCCACTCGATTCGACCAAATCGGCCAGCTCCAACGCCTCATCCGATGTCAGGCACATTGGCTTATCACAAATGACATGAAACCCGCTTTGCAAGGCCAGTTTTGCCGGGCCAAAATGCAGGTGATTGGGCGTCACGATAGATACAAAATCCATACGCTCATCCGCAGGCAGCTGCTTTTCAGATGCTATCATCTCTGAATAACTTCCATATACTCTTTTGGAGTCGAGAAATAAATCTTCACCTGAAAGCTTCGACTTTTCTGCGTCGCCGCTAAATGCCCCACAAACGAGTTCGATCTGGCCATCGAGTGCTGCTGCCATCCGATGCACGGCACCGATAAAGGCTCCGCGTCCGCCGCCAATCATTCCCATGCGTATCTTTCTGCTCATCCGCCTAAATTAGGGAAATCATAAACCGCAAAAGGTAAAATGTAAAAGTCAAAATGCATTTGCCCTCGCTTGCGGGGTAAAAGCCCCAATAGCGTGTGATTTTTGGCTTCGATCTTCGCTATTCTCCAATCCGAAGGATCCCATTGGGAAGAAGTCCCACGGACGTGATTCTGACTTCTCCCCTTCATCTTTCAATTCGGTAATAGCAAAAGACTTTCATTGTACAATGATGACACGATACCAATAAGTAGTCCAAGGTCTGAAAATTACGTGCTAACTTCATGCACATGAGTTGGATTAAAATAGTGAACTACGACGAGTCATCCGGGAGCCTGCGCAAACTCTACGACCGGATCAAAGGAGCCGATAACTATATCGACAACATACTGCTCATACATGGCTTGCGCCCACCGACTCTGAAGGGGCATCTTGCACTTTATAAAAATGTCCTGCACCACCGCGACAATACGATTCCAAAGTGGATGCTCGAAGCTTTGGGTGTCTATGTCAGCCATCTGAATGGCTGCAAGTATTGCGTATTTCACCATTTTCAGGGGCTGAAAAATCTTGTAGCTGATCCTGCGAAATCGAAAGAAATCGGAATGGCCCTCCTCTCCAGCCAGCCCGAAAACTATTTTGACGGAAAGGAACTTGCAATGCTCACCTATGCTGAAAAATTGACTGTGGATCCTGAAAACATGGAGGAATCGGATGTCGAAGCGCTGCGCAGTCACGGCCTCGACGATGGGCAAATTCTTGAGGTCAATCAGGTGATCAGCTACTTTGCCTACGCGAATCGCACGGTTGTTGGTCTTGGGGTCAATACGGAGGGTGATATACTGGGGTTATCTCCTAGCGATGATGATTCTGAGGAGAATTGGACGCATCGGTAGGAATTTGGGGTTTTAACTTGGGGGTGTGGATTTTCTTGCTCGGCTAGTTACTGATTCAATTTTTAGAGCGAAGCTGGCTTCCCCTTTTTCCAGAGTGTATTTTATGATGCGGTAGCCACCGCTTGGGGCATTGTTGGTGTCGCCCATGTTGAAGACGGGAAATTCACGGACCAGTCGATTGTCGATGATGCTGATCCTGTCGTGGCCCATATAGCCTCTGAAGTTCGGATCGTTCTCTGTTGGTTCTGCAAGGTAAATTGGACCGTAGCTCAGGTCATTGTAGGACGCATAACCATAGATCCCGGCATAGGAGCCAGAACCTACTGCGCGTGTGATCAGGTAGATTTCCTCAAAGCCATCGTTGTCAAGATCTCCCTTCAAGCCGGCTTCAAAAGGATCGACGTCTCTCAAGGTAAATATCTCTTGTGAATTTGGGAATCCTGTTCCCTGTATTGTGATTCTGCTCAGGCTTCCGCTTCGTTTTTTTTCAATTACTGTAAATTCCTTGCCTGATTTCGTCTTAAAGTTTGTCACTTCTACCTGCGCGGCTGGCTTGGGCTCCTGAGTAGCCCATTCGGTTTCCTGCTTGTCGTCCTTGTCGGTTTCAGTTGTATTTGAGCAACTCAAAAAAAAGAGTGATATGAATGTGAGCAGGATAAACTTCATTATAGCAAGATTTATTGATCGTGACATTCGCATTATTCAACGAAATCAGAATCTCGTTTATGTTTTACGTTGCAATGATAGGGCATTTGATCATACAGTTGTGCATTTGGCCCACACACATAACTCCTTGTGCCACGAGAATTGAAAAGGCGAAATCAAGGTTGGCTCTCGTCCTTACACCCTTAAGCATGGTCCCTGTCCCGTTGATCTGAAAACTTCAAGGAATTCAAAACCTTTTACAAATCTGACCGTTTGAGCTCATTAGTTGCATATGCATCTAAATGAATGAAATGTGTAAATTTGCGGGCGATGAGCGAGACAAGAGGACAAAATCAGAAGATTGAGCTTAAAAAAACGCTGATCCCCCATGTGGGGATAACGGCCAAGCTAATGATGGTATATCTGAAACAAAAGTTTGCGCGATTCAATGTCAATCTTACACCTAAGCAGTTTATCGTCTTAAAACATCTGATGGAAGAGGACGGTCGGGAGCAAAAGCATCTTGCCATGATCACCGAGCGGGACAAAACCTCACTTACGAGGTTGATTTCTACGCTCGAAAAAAAGGGGTTGGTCAGGCGAGAGGTTTCTGCAAGGGATAAAAGAGTAAATCATTTGTTTATTACAAAAGAGGGCAAGAAGACCTTCGAATTCACCCTACCACTCATCATCCAATCAATTCAGGAAATACAGAACGGAATCAAGCAGGAAGATCTCGATCACGCGATCGACACCATCATGCAGGTTCGCAATAATATTAAAAAACTCACCTTTCAAAATCCGGAAGATTAATGAGACAGTTTATCATAGGAATACTAGCCATAGGCATCGTCGCTGGTGCTGTGTACGGTGCAAAGAAGATGTCAGCAAATAAAAAGCAATTTCAATCGGTTGAGAAAAACCGTGTGCCTTCGGTATTTGTAGAGGAGGTAGAAAATTCAAGTTCATCGATTAAAATTATCACGAGCGGACAGCTGGTGGCGAAAAACCGCCTCAACCTCTTTTCCGAAGTGCAGGGGATTTTTGAAACGGGTGGTAAAGAATTTAAACCCGGTGTATCCTATAGGAAAGGAGAGCTCTTGATGAAAATCAATAGTGACGAACATTTCGCAGTACTCCAGGCACAAAAAAGTACACTTTACAATCAGATCATTTCGATCATGCCTGACCTGAGACTCGACTATCCCGAGTCCTTCCCACAATGGGACACTTATGTGAGAGAATTCGATTTGGAGGAGACAGTCAAACCCCTTCCTGAACCGGTCAACGAACGGGAAAAACTATTTGTTTCTGGGCGGAATCTTTATACGACATACTATAACGTGCAAAATCTTCAACGCAGGTTGGAGAAATACAATATATACGCACCTTATTCAGGAGTGATCACGGAAGCTCTTGTGCAGCCGGGCACTCTTGTACGCCCCGGTCAGGCACTTGGCGAATTTATCAATCAGGGCGTATACGAACTGGAGGCCGCTGTGAATATTGAATACATGGATATTCTACGCGTGGGAAAAACTGTAACGCTTCAAAATACACGACATACGCAATCATTCAATGGAAAGGTAATCCGCATCAATGGCAAAGTAGATCAGACTACACAAACAATTACGGTATTTATTCAGGTAAGTGATAGTCGGCTCAAGGAGGGGATGTATCTCGAGGCAGAACTTGAGGCGCAGGAAGAAGAGGAAACGTATGAAATTTCGCGCAAAATATTACTCGATAATGACCAGGTATTTGTAGTGCGTGAAAATGCCTTGCATCTGGCGAGCGTCGTACCTGTCTATTTTAAAGAGCGGACTGTTATCGTGCGAGGATTGGAGGATGGTACCCAGCTTGTGTCACGGGCTGTCCCGGGTGGCTATGCGGGCATGTCGGTACGTATTCTAAATGCCGACAAGGCCCAAAACGACAATTGAGATGAGGAAGGTCATTACGTTCTTTATTAAGTTTCCCGTATCCGTCAATGTCATATTAATTGCCATTGTCTTTTTCGGATTTATGGGGATGCGCAGTTTAAAATCTTCGTATTTCCCACTCGTCCCTTCCAATATTATCAATATCCAGCTCACCTATCCCGGGGCATCCCCTGCGGAAATGGAGGAAGGTGTTGTTCTGAAAATTGAAGACAACCTCAAGGGAATGGTTGGTGTGGACAGGGTCACGTCGAGGTCAGCCGAAAACTCTGCGACAATCACTGTTGAAACACTTCTGGATTACGACGTAGATGTTGTACTTCAGGATGTAAAAAATGCGGTCGACCGTGTTCCTTCATACCCTTCCGGAATGGAGCCACCTGTCGTCGCAAAGAGGGAGAGCATACAGGAGGCTATCACATTGTCACTCAGTGGGGATGAAACTAATTTGCGCACCATTAAGTTGCTGGCACGCGACATCGAAAATGACTTCCGCGCGATGTCCGGGATTTCCCAGGTTGACATTACCGGTTTTCCACTTGAAGAAATTGAGATTGCTGTGCGCGAACAGGATCTTCGGGCATATAATCTCACTTTTGCCGAGGTATCGAGAGCTGTTGCCGGGGCCAATATTCTGACAACAGGGGGTACGATACGCACTGACTCCGAGGACTATTTGATACGTGCGAATAACAGATCCTATTACGGAGATGAGCTTGATTTTATCGTCGTACGAGCCTTGCCCGGCGGACAGGTCATCAGGCTGAAGGATGTCGCCAGCGTACGTGACAGATGGAATGAAAATCCTGACCGTTCGTATTTCAATGGAAATACAGCTGTCACAATCCGCGTATCAAGCACCAATAATGAAGACCTTATCGAAGCTGCTGAAAAAGTCAAGGTATATACTGCAAAATACAATTCGGAACACGATGGCATTTCCCTGGATGTGACGAGTGACAGGTCGACCACATTGACCGAGAGGACAAAACTTCTTATGAATAACGGAGGTTTGGGAATACTTCTCGTATTACTTTTGCTGTCATTATTCTTGCGCCCGAGACTTGCATTGTGGGTTGCCATCGGACTACCTGTGTCCTTTTTTGGCATGTTTATCCTGGCGCCCTATTTCGGTGTGACAATTAATGTCCTGTCTCTGTTCGGTATGATCATTGTAATTGGTATTCTTGTTGACGATGGAATTGTCATCGCTGAGAATATTTATCACCATTATGAAGAAGGGAAGAATCCGATTCAAGCCGCGATTGACGGAACGATGGAGGTTCTACCTCCGATTGTAGCGGCTGTACTCACCACGCTTGTGGCATTTTCGACATTCTGGTTCCTCGATGGTCGGGTTGGCGATTTTTTTGGAGAAGTCTCAACCATAGTTTTCCTCACACTCGCTGTATCTCTTTTTGAAGCATTGGTCATTCTCCCTTCTCACCTCGCACATTCCGACGCGCTCAAGCGTAAGGTCAAAGTTTATAAAATCAATAAATGGGCAGAGCAATTTGAAGACTGGATGAGAGACCGTCTGTACGAACCCACCATCCGGTTTTTTATGCGCAATAAACTCATGGGTTTTGCCATTCCCATCGCTCTTTTTGTGTTGACGGCTGGGGCAATAGCGGGAGGCATGATCAGAATGACATTTTTCCCTAATGTCGCCTCTGATCGCGTTGTGGTCACCTTAAGAATGCCACAGGGAACGAATGAATTTATTACAGATTCGATCATCTCACTGGTTGAAGTTGCGACATGGGAGGTCAATAATGACTTTACAGAGCGTCAGACAGGAAATTTTACCGTCGTAGAGAATATTGTGAAACGGATAGGCCCGGGTTCCGCTACTGCGGAATTGACAGTCAATCTGCTCCCTGGAGAAAGCCGGGACTTTCCAGCACAGGAGGTTGCGAATGCCATCGAAAAAGCAACCGGAACGCTACATGGTATCGAAAGTATTGAATATGGTAGTGGGACAAATTTTGGTGGAAAACCGGTTTCAATATCACTTCTGGGAAATAATGAGCGCGAACTCAGGATGGCCAAAGACGAACTCAAAGCCGAGTTTAACAAGGACCCTCTTCTGAAAAATATATCAGATAATGATCCGGATGGAATTAAGGAGATAGAAATCACACTTAAAGACAATGCGCATTTGCTGGGCCTGACCCTCAATGACGTCATGCGGCAAGTGCGTTCTGGATTTTTCGGACTACAGGTGCAGCGTTTTCAGCGTGGCCAGGATGAAATAAAAGTTTGGGTCAGATATGACATTGAGAATCGCAGCTCGATAAAAGACCTGGATGATATGTGGATCATAACGCCCACCCAGGACCGAGTCCCACTTTCAGAAATCGCCGAATACACCATTGCACGCGGGGTCATTGCCATAAATCATCTAGATGGAGCTCGCGAAGTACGAATAGATGCCGACCTGATCGATCGCAAGGAAAGCGCTTCAGATATTGTCACACACTACCGGGAAAATGTACTGCCTGATATCCTGGATCATTATCCCTCGGTCTCTCCACTGTTCGAAGGCCAAAATAGAGCGGCATCAAAAGTCAAAGATTCTGTGGGAAAGGTTATTCCCGCCATTTTGTTTTTGATCTATGTCATTATTGCATTTACCTTCCGGTCATACAGTCAGCCATTGCTCCTGTTTATGATGGTGCCTTTTAGCGTCATTGGAGTTGCGTGGGGTCATTATATCCACGGTTTCGCGATTAATATTTTGTCGTGGCTCGGTATTATTGCCCTCATCGGAATTATGGTCAATGATGGATTGGTGCTCATTGGAAAATTCAATACGTATCTCAAGCGGGGAATGAAATTTGAGGATGCGCTGATCGCAGCCGGGCGATCCCGGTTCAGACCGATTCTCCTTACGACACTCACCACAATCGCCGGTCTCGCACCTCTTATTTTTGAGACATCGAGACAAGCCCAGTTTTTAATTCCAATGGCGATATCAATTGCCTATGGTATTGGGATAGCCACATTTTTAACGCTGTTAATGCTACCACTTCTTTTATCCATGAACAATTACATCAAAGTAGGATTGAAATGGCTTTGGACAGGCAAAAAACCAACCCGTGAAGAAGTTGAAAGGGCAATTAAAGAAAGAATAACTGAGGAATATGAAATACATTAATATGAAGTATCTCAAGTTGACATTCCTGATCGCGTTATGGGCAATATTGCAGACGGCGAGCGCACAAGATGTACTGTCAAAAGATCAGGCTGTCCAGATGATTCTCGAGCAGAATTTTGATGTTCTGCGTGCGGCAAACATGACCCGCATTGCCGAGAATAATACGGACAAAGGTGCGATCGGGTATAACCCTGTTGTAAATGCCAATGCCAGTAGCTCAATTAACTATGGTAGCTCTTTTCAACAATTGGCTTCAGGTGATGAAATAAAAGCGGCGAATGCTTCTACAGTCGCAGGTAATGCCGGAGTCACACTCCAGTACAATTTCTATGAAGGAGGAAGACGTGACCTGACATTGGACCAACTCCTGGAGACGGTAAAACTGACGGAACTGCAGAAACGTCAACAGGTCGAGTTTTCCATTCTTGAAATGCTCCTTGGTTATTATCAGGTTGCCAATCTGACGAATACCGTGGCTTCTCTCACCGAAACACAGGAAGTGTCAAGTAGACGCCTCACACGCGCCCAATTCAGCTTTGACTACGGACAGGGAAATAAATTGCAAGTGCTGAATGCAGAGGTGGATATGAATCGCGACAGTGTAAATCTGCGCGATGCCGAGCAGCAATTGGCCAATGCAAAACGCGATGTGAATGTGCTTCTTGCGCGCGCCGTAGATACACCATTCGAAGTAGACACAGCGCTCATTTACGCCGAAGACCTGAGTGTGGAGCTGTTGCTCGGCGGTGCCCTGGACAGCAATACACAGATCCTGATGGCTTATAAAAATCTCGTACTCTTTGATTACGACCGACAGTTGATAGAAACATCTCGAAGACCCATTATCGGCGTTGACGCCACAATGAGCGGTAATTTTTCGAAGAATCTTACGACCAGTAGTTTTATTGATTTTCAGAGTCGATATGGTCCGTCTGCCGGCATCGGCCTGGTCTGGAATCTTTGGGATGGCGGATTGCGAAATGTGCAACGCGACAACAATCAAATTCAAATCGAAAATCAGGAATTATCGATTCATCAGATCGAGCAGCAGTTGGAGCGTGATATCCGAAATGCATGGCAGGTATACGAGAATGCGATGTTTGTGCTGGATATTGAACGGCACAATCTTCGGACAAATGAGGATAATTTTCAACGCACGCAGGAACAATTTAATATTGGGCAGGTGACCTCAGTTGAGTTTCGGCAGGCTCAGTTTAATATGGTGAATGCACAAATTAGTTTGAGTACGGCGAGGTATACGGCTAAGGTAGCGGAGTTGAGGGTATTGCAGTTGAGTGGGTTGATACTGGATGCCAGCTTCTAGAGGGAAATTGGAACACATATTCGTGAAAATTCGTGTCCCGAAGGGATCCCTTTGGGATAATTCGTGGTTTATGACAACCATAAGTGTAGATTTTTTTCGCCACTAATGGCACTAATTTTCACTAATTTATACGTGGACAACCATACCTGAACACTCGTGCTTAAGGTCCTCCCTCTTAATTCATGTTGAACTAACATGCTGCACATAACACATTTGCTATACATGTATAAATAATAGCATATTTAACATACTGATTTACAGCGATGTGAATCATTTTAAATAAAAATGCGTATCCTTGCACGGTTTTTAAAAGTGTTACTTTTTTGAACACACAAAATATCAAGGACAAGTACTTCGTATTATCTACGGCAATTTGAACGGAACATTGACAAAAGGGGTAAGTAAATTCATCATTCAAGTGGCGGTCGTCGCTTTGCTCGTGGGATTCGGACATTCCTACGCGAATGTCAACACGACCGTATTATCCATCGATATCCCCAAGGCCCCGGTAGTAGTGGACGATTGTATCAAGAGTTATCAGGACTTTCTCGAAAATGACTGGAAGCGCAAAGCGTGCGTTGGTGCCGCATTTGTCATCATCAAGGGTGACGATATCATGTTGCTGACCGGAATGGGCGAGAAAAACCGTAAAACACATGAGCCTGTTAGCGCAAATTCTGTATTTCGCATTGGCAGCCTGTCGAAGGGATTTGCATCGATTCTCGCCGGATCACTCGTAGATCAGGATTATTTTGACTGGGACGACAAGGTCACTGATTATGTACCTGAACTGGCCATGTGTACCAAGGACGCCACGCAGAATCTCTGTGTAGAAAATATTCTGTCACATTCTACGGGCCTTCCACGACATGCATACACCAACCTTATCGAAGATGGTCTGAGTGTGGAGCGCATTGCAGGAGAGTTCAGGACGGTGCCATTAGTCGGTGAGATGGGCAAGAGCTATGCGTATCAAAATGCCGCGTATGCCCTCATCGAGGAGGTGATCGAGTCATCCACTGGTGATTCATACGAAGAACTGATGCGGAGTTTACTCTTCGAGCCATTGGGTATGGAAAGCGCCTCAATGACATATGACGACATGGTGAGCTGTGATGATATTGCAAGGCCGCATAATTACAATGCCACTCCAATGCGCGTTTCGAAGCGCTACTATAACTCTGTTGCCTCTGGCGGGATCAATGCGTCTATTTCAGATATGGCGCAATGGATGAAAATGCTCCTCGGAAATAATCCTGAGGTGATGGATAAAGAAGCTTTGGATGAGGTCTTCTCCCCACGTGTCAATACAAGGCGAGACTGGCGCTACTATAACCGCTGGCAAGGATTTAAGGATTCAGAATACGCCCTTGGCTGGAGAGTCCTGGACCTCGGCGACAGAACCCTCATCCACCATGGCGGCTATGTCAACGGCTACAGAAGTGAAATTGCTATTGACCGCGAAAACAACATTGCGATTTGTGCACTTTTCAACAGCCCGTGTACGTATGCGAAGCGTGTCGTCCCGGCATTCTTCGAGTATTATGATGCGTGCCACTCCAGCTCCGACACCAAAGGTGTCAACCCGTAGTTATTCACCTCCTACACTTTAATTTGATTAATCCCTTCTAATCAAGAAGCACGACCGTCTTGTCAACAGAATGAAAATTGCTAACTGTTAAATCAGAACTCCGAGTTCTTGACTCATTTAAAATCTATTGATTCAAATTAACCCCCATATCTGATTCAAATATGAGTGCGTGCACCTAATCCCGGAGCGTCTCGAAATTACCACTCTGTCCAATTGAGGGTTTGAATAAAATATGGCCACGGTCAAAGCCATTGCAGATCAGCTCAGTGGAATCATAATTATTCTGCCTTGATATAGGCTTCTTTCAGCCAGACTTTCAATTCATCATCAATTTCATCAACTCCGGATATTTTCACCCTATGTGTGCACATTGTTCCAAAAGGGCCAGAGTTCTCAAGTCTGTCCGTGGTCGGTTTATCTTTAATCTTCAGTCCCAAATCTATCCTTGTTTTGGTAGCAGGCTTGATTAGCGTAAACTGCCTTTTGCGAATAATACTTACCGTGGATTTCTTAGGCGTTATTGTGACATCATCACCAAAGGCACTCACGATAGCTATCAATGCATTATAAATTGGAATCAGACCTTCCTTCCCTTGGTATTGATTCACCACAAGGTCATCCGGTGTGTCGTTATTCTCCTTCGAAAGAGTGACGATTGTATTTGCAAATCCATGTGTGACACCGTGCTCCTCTTTCAGATACTTCACACCTAAAGAGTGCTTTTCAAATGCCTTTTCTTTTAGAATTACTATCCATTCACCCAAAGACTTGCCAGTCTTTTCGGGCATGTTGTCGATCATTGTTTGTAGTGCTTTGTCCATATTGATTTTGCCCATCTTGTACATACCAATATACATCTTTCAGGAGTAGCTTATTCAAGAATGAGCTGTATGAATAGAATTCCCATAATCATTCAATTATTGACTTAAAAAGGCCTGCCATGGAGCAGACCTTCAGCTATTCAAGTGTATTCATCTAAAGGACCGCAGTATACCAAGGCCCTTAGAAGTAGCTTGAGTAGTTTTGGTTATTCAACTTGTGGGGGCATTGCTACTGGATAATAGCAAATGGTGTGCCAGCATCCATTTCCCATTATCTTTAACTAACTTAAATGTGAAATTCACGAATGATGGAAGAGAAGGAAGACAAGAACATTCAAAAAGACACGGGATTTGCTCAGGGACGGGGTAAGGAAACACTATTCAGAGTATCTGCCCGCAATCAGATTGAGCTCATCGCGATTGCAGATAACAAAGCGAATATCATCATTGGAATCAATGTGATGCTGATTACGCTCATTATCGCATCCTTTGGCTCAAATTTCGAACTCGGCGATTCACTTATCATGTCCCGGATGGAATTGCTGATACCATTCAGCATTTTGCTCTTTTGCTGCCTGATTTCAGCCATATTTTCGATGCTGGCTGCAAAACCTCATATCATTAAGTCGAAAGAAAAGAAAGGCTCCAGCAAGTTGTTTTTTCAGAATTTTTATACCGAAACACTCGACGAGTACAAAGCGGACATGTACAAGGTGCTTGGTTCGCGGCAGTTGACGTATGATCAGATGATCATCGACATGTATCACAATGGCATTGTGCTCCATGGCAAGTACAATCTGCTGAGCAAATCTTACAATGTATTCATGTTTGGTCAGGTCGCTACCGTACTGGCCTATGTCATCACCAGTTTTGTGATTTAGCACATACCTTTTTCTTACCTTTGCGCGACAATGAATAACGCGATTATTAGCATTATTACCTAAGAGAACACTTGCAATCTGCAACGAGAGCTCCGTCAGATTGCAACGGGGCTTTTTTTATAGGTGAAATTGAAGAAAATGGCATTGAAGTATCAGGAATACAAGAAGTTGGATCTCACACAGATCGACAAGGACATCCAAAAATTTTGGGATGATAATGATGTATTTACCAAAAGTGTGGATCAACGACCGGAAGAGGACAGGTTTGTCTTTTACGAAGGGCCGCCTTCGGCAAATGGAAAGCCTGGTATTCACCATGTGATGTCGCGTACGATAAAAGATTTGTTTTGCCGCTACCAGACCTTAAATGGGAAACGTGTCGAACGCAAAGCCGGTTGGGATACACATGGTTTGCCGATCGAGTTGAGCGTCGAAAAGGAACTGGGCATAACAAAGGAAGACATTGGTAAGTCCATCTCGATAGAGGAGTACAATCAAAAGTGCCGCGAAACGGTGATGCGGTACAAGGATTTGTGGGATGATCTCACGCGCAAGATGGGATATTGGGTAGACCTTGACAATCCGTATGTGACATATGAAAACTCATATATCGAATCGGTTTGGTATCTCTTGAACGAGCTTTATAAAAAGAACCTCATCTATAAAGGCTATACCGTTCAGCCATATTCTCCGGCTGCAGGAACGGGGTTGAGCTCCCACGAGCTCAATATGCCAGGCGCGTATCAGGATGTCACTGACACTTCCGCAGTTGCCCAGTTTAAACTGATCAATAATGACAAGTCGGCATTCTTATTTGAATCACCAAAAAATGGAGATGTCTATATCATTGCCTGGACTACCACCCCCTGGACGCTGCCTAGTAATGTAGCATTAGCGGTCGGTAAGAAAATCAATTATGTCCTGGTAGAAACCTATAATCCGTATACCTATTTGCCGGTCAATTTGATCTTGGCCAAGGACCTTCTGGGTAAGTGGTTTAAACCGGACCAGGCAGATGCCAGTATGGAAGCTTATGCGGCAGGAGACAAGCTCATTCCCTATCGGGTCCTCAGCGATTTTACTGGCGCACAACTTGAAAATATCGATTATGAGCAGTTGATGCCATATGTTCAGCCCGATGATGGCGATGCCTTCAGAGTATTGCTCGGAGATTTTGTTTCTACCGAAGACGGAACCGGTATCGTGCATATCGCACCTTCCTTTGGAGCGGATGACATGCGTGTGGGTAAGAAATATGGCATGGGCTCTCTGACACTGGTGGACAAGCAGGGCAAGTTTATTGATGCTGTCACAGATTTTGCCGGTCGCTACGTCAAGGATTATAAAAACGAGCCCGATTATCGCAACGTGGACATCGATATCAGTATCAAGCTGAAAGAAGATAACAAGGCGTTTCACGTACAGAAATACAGTCACAACTATCCGCATTGCTGGCGTACAGACAAGCCGATCCTTTATTATCCGCTTGACAGCTGGTTTGTCCGATCCACTGCTGCAAAGGATCGCATGATCGAGTTAAACAAGACGATCAAATGGAAGCCTGCGCATACCGGAGAAAAGAGATTTGGCAACTGGCTGGAAAATCTTCAGGACTGGAATCTCTCGCGGTCGCGATACTGGGGTGTGCCACTACCGATCTGGCGTACGGAGGATGGGTCTGAAGAAATATGCATTGGATCGATGGCTGACCTCAGTATTGAGATTGAGAAAGCAAATCTTAAACTTGGACTGCATCAACATGCCCCTGAAGATCTCCACCGCCCATTTATCGATGATGTGATCCTCGTCTCTGATTCTGGTGAGAAGATGAAGCGTGAACTGGACCTCATTGATGTATGGTTTGACAGC
>QMOR01000008.1 GCA_003648285.1 Bacteroidota bacterium | reverse complement strand
CGTAGTGCCAACAGAAATGAAGATAAATTTTGTCTCCCCTGTTTTACCTGATACGGTCATTGACCAATTGACGTTGTCGTCCAGCCCATAATCGAAAATGGTACCTGATTCGTCATGATTGCCAATTTTAAGCCAACAGCTCAAGGTCCATTCTGGAGAGGTAAGGGCGGAATTTGCTTCCACAAATGCCATATCATCTCCTGAAAATGCGAGTGCCGTTCCGAGGGTAGGTGATAACGTCACTTCTGCACCTGCTACAGGATTGCCGCTCAGTGTTTTGATCTGCCCCGTGACTACACCATTGGGATTTATAAATCCAAGTGTACTGCCCTTAAAGCCCTCACCAAATTGACTGACACCGGCTACTTCGTAGGTATAAAAATGACCTGCGAGCACATTAAAGTCGATGTACTTTCGCACATCCTTGTCGACATGTACGATAAGTGCACCGTCTCTGTAAATATTAAAACCAAGCTCGGGTGATGGGCTCAGAGCATCTATTTCCCAGTCGATCTGAATGCGGTCGACGAGATCGCCCTCACTGGCACCAACAAGTGGTTCAGAAGGAGGGAGATGAAATTTGCCGTAAAATCCTGCCGTCCCCTGATATTCCTGACTGAAGTACGAACCGATAAATACTTCACCTACGGCGCCTGTCATCCGATAATTGGAATTCAATGCGTTGCTCACGCTCCCGTAATTGGCGAGAATTGTACCCGTGTAAGTTGTATCTCCATTTATTTCGCCAAGATTGCAATCTGTGATTTGTGCAGATAGCGTATATCCCGCAGAAAGGAGAAAATATATCGTTAGAATAAAATTTAATTTTTTCATGGTTGAGTGTTTTGATTTGGTAAATTGATTTTTTGCATCAATTCATTACCTCACCCATATTTTGATATTCGCAATCCCGTATTGTTCGTTGTCTACTCCCGAATCCAAGTATGAACCAAATACCAAATAGAATTTATCCCCGGCGTATTTAATTTCGATTGTACCATGCTGCATTGTCTCCCCCACGCCGCCAGAACCAAAATCGACCATTCCAGGTAGAAAGCTAATACTCTTGGACCACGCACCGGTGATTTGATCATTCGGGGCAAGTTTGATGCCCGCAAAGCCCATTTCATGGTCCCAGGTATCATATGCAACATACACAAACTCAATTTTTACTTCAGAATGTGGTTTCCCTGTCAGGTCGTATTCTTTTGATAAAAAGTCACGATTATCCGGGGAAATCAGGTGGTATCCTACAATGGGACCCGGCACATTAAAACGAGTGGCGCCATAACCTGCTCCATTAAATCTTCCCCAATTGGAGCTATTTGCATTGTTGTCTTGATTATCATACACCAGCCATCCGTCATGACCTGTCTCAAAATTGTCATGTAATACAAGTCTCCAGTCATTCAAGCCGTCATAGCTGATTGTCCCGTTTTTACTGAGTTTGATTTCGCCTGCGGTATTAGCATCCCCTACGTGCAGTGTTTGGCTGACGGTCACTCCCTCTGAATTGGCTTTTAGTTTCTCCTGATTATTCGCAAAGAGGGATACCTCTCCATCAGCTGTCGAAAAGAGACCGCTGTCCTCGTCACCGCTATTTCCTTTGAATGCGTATCCATTATTATCGGCCCCATTTTCTCCGGGAGCACCACCTTCGGCGAGAATACCGCCATTGACCTGAAGTGTATGTGTTGCAGGCAAGGCTCCTCCTCCTATTGCAACCTTGTTTGAGATGAGGATGTCATCAGCCTGGACGACACCACTTGAGGGAAAAATATTGGATTCGCCAATCAGAGATAAGGCATATGGCGCCGATGTGAGCCTGAAGCGTGGAAGGAGCTCTGACGATCCGCCTACTTTGACCCCTAAATAGTACGTCGTGTCGAAAGGCACTGATAGAGGGTTTACATCACCCAAAAACACAGAGTAGATCCCTCCGCTGAGGTCAACATTTTCTTGTGTCTCGGTCCAGATAGCGGTCCCTCCTTGTTGTGATTCATAGAGATTAAAAGTAAGTGCGTATACACCGTCATCTACGGCTATGCCATTCGATTTTTTGAGAATACCCTGAAAGCTCAGCTTTGCGGCCTGTCCAGATATAGTTGTCGTTAAGAACATGCCGGCAAATGCCAGAACGAAAAACAGCATTTGATTTTTTGCGATACTTTTCATGTTAGTGATGTTAGATGTTAAGAAATTGAATAATTGTAGTGAGCGAGTACGATTTGCAATACATCGTCATTACCCGATATTTGGCAGCGGCAAGATCGTGAGGAGAGGAGGTGGCCGTCGGGTAGAATGGGTTCAAGAATCGGTAATATCCGTTCATTCAGGGCAGAAAGAACAAGACAAAACGCACAAAAGGCAGGATTGAAACACTGTATCTATCTGTAAAGCAGCTATTTAGATAAAGCGCTGGGTTTCACACTAAATTCTTCCTGGAACACCTTGGAAAAGTAAGACGGGTCCTTGAATCCTGTATGAAAAGCAACCTCGTTCACGTTGATATCCGTGGATTCGAGTAGCAATCGGGCCTTCTGAAGACGAAATGAACGTATAAAACTGGATGGAGATGTACCGGTAAGGGCTTTGAGTTTTCTGAATAACTGGGGCCGGCTCATCCCTATGGCTTTGCAAAAATCGGGTAGACTAAACTCTTCACGGGCGTAATTCCCTTCAAGAATATCAGTGACTTTTTTGATGAAAGCAGCTTCTTTAGGGTGTATCGATTTTGTGACTTCTTCAGGAGCCGTCTGCAGCAGCACACCTTTGTACTTCTCCTTCATCTTCCTCCTCAGGTCATTCAGATTCTCCAGTCTCACGAGCAATTCTGTCACATCAAATGGCTTGGAGAGGTAGGCATCCGATCCTTGCCTCAAGCCTGTGATCTTTGATGCTGAATCGGCTTTGGCAGTGAGTAGTATGATAGGGATATGGCTGGTGCGCTCATCGTTTTTTAGGAAGTCACAGACCTCGTAACCGTCCTTCTCGGGCATCATCACATCACTGATGATCAGGTCAGGAATATCCTCAAGTGCTTTTTCGATCCCTATCCTCCCGTTGTAGGCGATGTCTAGTTGATAATCGTTTTTGAGGCACGACTTCAGGTAGGAGACCACATCCGGATTGTCCTCGATGATCAGGAGGTGGGGCAAGTCAGAGTTCTGTCCATTCGTAAGGTTCGGAGTGACCACTGTGCCATTCGCCATTGTCATGAGCTCACTTTCGTCTAGTGGTTGATAGTCCGATAGGTTCTCTGATGCTACTTGTGTCACAGGGAGTGAAACAAGAACTTGCGTCCCTTTCTCGATTTCGCTGGACATCTCAATACTCCCCTGCATGAGTTCTACCAGCTCTTTTGCATGCGCCAGACCTATACCGGATCCTTCGCGTGCCCGCGTACTCGAATTGTCAGCCTGATAAAAGCGATCAAAGATATGGACGAGGTCTTCCTCCGGGATGCCAATTCCGGTATCCGAAATTTCGATCTCAAGCCTTTCCATGTCATTTCGTTGCGTAGCACCCCGTGCAGACTCGCGTCGTAGGACATCACGTTTTTCAGCTCCTCTGCCGCCAACTGTTTTTCGCACCTTGACCCAAACTTCTCCACCAGACGGTGTGAATTTAAGCGCGTTGGAAATCAGATTTGTCAGTACCTGTTGCAGTAATTCCGGGTCATGATCCATTGACACCTGACTGATCTCTGTCCTGAACCGCAGGGACAGGTTTTGCTGGTTGGCATAAGACTGAAATGAGGCTGTCACATAATGCAGGAAAGGAATGATATCACCGTTTCTATAGTCAATCTTAAGCGAATTGTTATCCAGTTTTGAAAGGTCGAGAAGCTGATTGATCAGGCGTAACATACTTCGCCCATTTCGCTGGATCAGCTGCATGCCTTCTGCAAGATGCTCCTTTGGTGCTTTCTGAATCTGCTCCGACATCCCTAAAATGACGGTCAGTGGCGTGCGAAATTCATGCGTCAGGTTCGTAAACAGCCGGCTCTTGAATGTGTCGAGATCTTTTAATCTGGTCGTTTCCTCTTTTTCAAATAATAGCTGGTGTTTGAGTTTGATGCGTCGCGCCGTAAACCAATAAAGCCCTGTCAAAAGTGCTATCAGGCAAATAACGTAGAAGGTATAAGCCCAGCTTGTTTTCCACCAGGGTGCATGAACAATGATGTGCACTTTGAGCTGATCAGAGCTCCATCCTCCCTTGTCATCGAGAGCTTTGACGTTGAGAATATAGTCGCCGATTGGGAGGTCGTTAAAAGAGGCCGTGTTGAATTTTGTAGGCCTTGACCATACGATGTCGTGCCCTTCCAGGTTGTAACTGTACCTGATATTTCCAGGATTTGTATAATCCGTTAAGACATATTCAAAAGATACTGAGGTATTATAATGATAGATATCTACCGTGGGTTCTATTGCGTGAAAATAATCGGTGATCAGACTATCCACGTTATTATCCGTTTTGGTAAATGAAGTCAATACCAATTCCCCCTGCGTTTTCGTTTGCCCATATTCCTGCATGACATCTTCTGGATAAAATACGCTCACGCCGCTCATGCCACCAAAAAAGAACTGTCCCTTAGCGGATTTAAAAAGAGACCTTCGATTAAATTCATTATTGGCGAGGCCATCTCCCTCGTAGAAATTAACAAAGGTTTCTGATGCAATATGAAACCGCGAAAGACCTGATTCCGTACTGAGCCAAAGGCAAGAGTCGCCTTCCGGCAGGATGCCGCATACATTATTATTGCAAAGTCCGTTGTCAGTTGTATAGCTTTCTACGTGGTCTGTTTTGGGATCATACATCAGCAGGCCATTGACATCCGTAGCAAGCCATACTTTACCGTTGCCGTCCGGATAGATATATCTGATGACAACTACCGATCCCAATACTTCTTGCCCTATGTATTGTATTTTACCGTCTGCCAGGTTGTAATTTATGAGGCCTTCAGATGCGAGCCAGAGATTTTGATTGATAATGTCATACTTGAGTCCTGAAATATCGTGTGAAAATTTGGAGAGCCTTACCCATTGACCCATGCCAGAGTTTTCACTTAACGTATACAATTCCTTTTTATAGGCCCACCAGAGATTGCCACGATTATCGCTTGTGAAAATTCCAACATCCAAATTTCCGAATGGTGGGGCCTTGTAATTATTATCCAATTTACCAGTTCGAATATCTATTCGTTTGCCATTATTCAACAGGATGTGGTGGTTTTTATATGCAAGGTCAAAAGGCGTAAATTCAATATCTGGAAACCCGTGGGTTGCTATCCCGGTGACAGGATCTATACGGAAAATGCCATTATAAAAGCTGGCATAGATATATCCGTTACTGTCCTCGGTCATTCCCCGGAAGCTGCAATACCCGCCACAGGTCTCAGATTTGTCGGTATAGTAAGTATCAAAGAGATTTCGTTGGGGAGTCACCTTGATCAAGCCAAGCATGGTGTTTATCCAAATTGATCCACCTCGGTCCTGAAACATCCCTGATAGTGTCACGCGGTAAGGAATGCGCTTTTTTATTTCGCTTGTATAATCATATACAAGGTTTTGTTTCGCATGATAGTAAAGTAAACTGCCTTTCTCATAGCCGACCCAAAGGTCGCCATTATTGGTTTCGATATACGACGAAATCACATCATTGGGTAATACATTTGAACTCTTGCTGAACGGGTGCAATTCAAAAGATTCACTCTGATTGTTTAAGACGTATAGTTTATCTTCTGCAGACATATAGAGTTCCCCGGACGACCCTGATTTTAATCTGTAAATATCACTGCCCGACACGATGGGATAGCTATGCGTCTGACGTCCGGCAGGATTTATTGTATGGATAGCATTCGTTTGTTTATTTGGAAAATAGATATTGCCACTACTGTCACTGTAGATAGAGCCTGTCTCATCCTTATAATGCACAGAGATGTCGTCAACAGTTGCGATTCTTCTTGTAATACCATCCCTGAATTGAAGAAAACTTATGTTGTTATCATCACCGTTAAAAATGACAATCAGAATCGCATCATTCATATAATTATAGGCCAAAGAATGCAAGACCCTTCCTCCACTGCTCACGAAACTGTCGAGCGGAAAGAAAGTCTGTTCTTCCGTAATTGTATTAAATGACACAATACTATTGCCTTCAAAAAAGTAGATGTCGCTATTGATATTGAGAATGTTGTTTGCGGCAGATCTGTTTTTAAATATGGAAGCATCGTTGTTTAGGTGATTCACGAAATGATGCCCGTCAAAGCGATTAATGCCTCCCGACTGTATCCATATCAAGCCTTGCGTGTCCTGAGCAAAATCCCAGATGCGATTGCTGGACAATCCACTTTCTGTATTGTAAAACTTAAAGAGTGCGTTTTGGGCGGAGGAACCAAACGAGCACAACAAGGCTACCAGAACGAGTAGTGTACATTTCTTCATGAAGTGCTCTCAGGGTGATGTGTAGTGATCGAATACAGGAGTTAAGGTAGCCATTAAGCTTCGAGATACAAAGGAGCAAATACTACAACACTGACCGAAGCGTCAGAAAGGTGCATGCTGATGGACTCCTTGCTACTCCTCCCAGACGTGACAGAGATGCTTGCCATTCTGCCCAGACGTGACAGAGGTCCTTGCCATTCCGTGTTGACTGATTTGTTTTTCATTTATAGTTTCTCTTACTTCAGTTTTTGTCAGACTATTTAACATTGCTGGAAATATGTTAGGCTTTTGACCCTGGCATATGTTATCAAGTGATATTTCTATCATAAATTCACCCTGAATTGTCTCCGATCCATGCTCACAAGAAGATTACCTTTACTGAGGCGCGGAAAGGAGTCCTTTGGACATTTGAACCGGAAACATGCTGCAGGCATCAGATATCACATATACATACAATGGCGGACTCAAATTGGTCTTCCCCAATATCTCCTGCCCTACAGGTCAGCACTGGCTATTGCTGGGCCAGAGCGGTAGTGGAAAAACCACACTCCTGCACCTCCTCGCCGGACTCCGCACACCAACGACTGGCTCGGTAAGTATCGGTGGAACAGACATCAGTAAACTCCGCGCCTCCAGGCTCGACAAATTTCGTGGCAAGAATATCGGCATCGTCTTTCAAGAGCCACACTTCATGCGCGCCCTGAATGTTGAAGAAAATCTGGCCCTCACTCAGTCGCTGTCAGGCCAGAAGGTTGATAAGAAGAAGATTCACACACTACTGGACAGGCTCAATATCGCGCACAAGCTCAAGTCCGATACGAGTGCACTTAGCCAGGGAGAAAAACAGCGCGTGGCGATCGCACGAGCACTCATCAACGATCCTGTACTCATCCTTGCCGATGAACCCACATCGGCATTGGACGACAAAAATACGCGTGAGGTCATAAGCCTCCTCGAAGAGCAAGCGACAGCCGCTGGTGCGACCCTCCTGGTTGTCACGCATGACAATCGCCTCAGGGAACAGTTTCCAAATCAGATTACTCTATGAAACAGCACACTCCATGAATCTGATCACCTTAAGCTGGAAAAACCTGACGAGCAAGCCTTGGATGACCCTCCTGAGTGTGGTCCTGTTTGCCTTGGGGGTAGGGCTGATTTCACTCCTCTTCCTTCTCGAACATCAATTGCAGGAAAAGTTTGAAAAAAACCTGGCTGGCATTGACCTGGTCGTAGGCGCAAAAGGCAGCCCCCTTCAGCTCATTCTGAGCAGTATGTATCACATCGATGCACCAACGGGAAATATTTCGCTCAAAGAGGCGAAGCCATTTCTTAATCCGAAGCATCCACTCATAGCAAAGGCGGTCCCCTTGTCAATGGGAGATAGCTACAGAGCCTACCGGATTATAGGAACAACACATGACTTTGTAGATCTGTATGAAGCCGAAATTGCCTCCGGTAAAATCTGGGAGCAGAACTTCGAAGTGACGATCGGCCATGGTGTCGCTCTGGATCTCGGTCTCAAAATTGGCGATAAGTTCAGTAGCTCCCACGGGCTGATGGATGACGACGATTTTGCACATGACGATGCCGAGTCTTTTGTCGTAGTTGGCATTCTAGAACCCTCAGGATCGGTCATAGACCAACTCATATTATGCACGCCCCAAAGTTTTTGGCTTGTTCACGACCACGAGGAAGAGGCTCCTGCAGGCGAACACGATCATGACTCACATGCAGAAGGTGCACATCCCACATCGAGCATCCCGCATCCCGCATCCCTCTTAAAGGAAGATCCCAACAAACAAATCACGGCCCTCCTCCTAAAATTCAAAGGAAAAAGCTACCAGGCGCTCAATATGCAGCGCAATATCAATGAGAATACAGAAATGCAGGCCGCAACGCCGGCCATCGAGATCACCCGGCTCTTCAACCTCATGGACGCGGGTGAACAAGCGCTGCGCATCCTTGCGATGGTCATCATATTTGTCTCCGGATTGAGTGTGTTTATTTCACTGTATTCATCTCTGCGTGACAGGCGCTACGAGCTTGCCCTCATGCGTGTGTCGGGAGCTACACCGGCTCAATTGTTTCTCCTCATCATCATGGAGGGGCTCATTCTGGCGATTGTGGGCTGGACTGTTGGAATGGTGCTCAGCCATGGAGGAATGCAGATTTTTGCAGGGGTTATGAAGACTTCGTATCGCTATGCATTTTCGGGACTTCAGTTTTTGCCTCGGGAGTGGTATTTGCTATTTGGGGCACTGGCGATAGGCTTTGTGGCGGCAGTGATACCGGCGATTCAGGCTTCGAGGACTGATATTTCGGAGACATTAGCGGAGGGGAAGTAGGTAATTGCCATTGAGCCTAATCAGCTCTAACCACCGACGACCGGCCACCCCTACCCAATGCATTAAACGCCCGCAACCGAATCTCGTCAGCAGAAACTCGCACAGACCCGTCGTACAAAGTGGACGAAACTGTGGGTTCAGTACCATCAATCGTATACCTGATCTCCAAACCTGCGTAGCGCACATTGGCCTCCAGCTGCCCACTCAGGTAGACCGCCCCTGGCATCGGTATCCTGTACGCCACACCACCGTCAAAGTAGTCGAGAAGTGGGAGTTCCACCGCACCCACAGTATTTGCAAATATTGCCCAATCGGCATGAATCGCGTTGAGTCGGTCACTCTTACTGTCAGGTGAAGTCCAGCCAGGTGCTTTGCTCCATGCCCTCTCCGCCAGTCCAAGCAACTTTGGAAAAAGATAATAATCAAGCCGGTCAGAATTGCGGACTGTTTCACTCCATAGCTGACCCTGAATACCACGAATATTTTTGCGGGCCGAAGGTTGCAATCTCACTTTTCCGGCAATGTACTCTGGCTCCAGTAGCTCACCGTTGTACTTTTCTGTAGCCGTTGAAAACATATCCATCGGTTCAAATTCAAATGCACTACGTGTATCTACATATCCAGACCAGGTCAGTCCCGGCTCGGAGGGATCACGATTGTATGCCAGATCAAAATACAGATCGCCAGAATTGCACATGATGATTGGGTAGCCGCCATTGGCAAGCCGGTATGCCATGTCCTCACTTCCCCAACCCCAGACAGAATTCCAAACGTATGGCAGGACATTTTTTCCGGCAAAATCAAAGTTGATTTCTTTCTCGTTGTTACCGGTCTCAGATGTTTTGAGAACGATTTCTTCCCACCCCGCACTTGTGAGATCGTATTTTTCCAGAATGGCCATAAATCGTTTGAAAAAATAGGGCGTCAAATCGTCGGCACTATCCAATTGCGCGTTTTGTGAGATCATGTTAACGCAGATCGGAGATTTTCGCCAGGCACCGTGTGGCACCTCATCTCCACCGCTGTGGATTGCAGTAAGCGGAGCACCTGCCTCACGATATATGCTGACAATCTCATCTACAACTTTTTCAATAAAGTGGTAGGTCGACTCCTGACATATGCAGACAACATTATCATCGTAATGTTGAGCACTCGAATACTCAGACGCATCGTCGGGGTCGCTTAGTAGATATTCAATTGCTTGCGCCGGGTCGCCTGATTTTTCGAATTTATTCTGCCGCGCAATCATGGCTTTTATTGCCGCACGCGCATGGCCGGGGACGTCTATTTCTGTGATGACTTCAACATGATGCGCATTGGCATAACGCAACAGAGCAATAAATTCTGCTCTGGAATAATAGCCTGTTCCTGCACCGCGGTCAGGATCTGCAAACGGCCCTGAGCCATAGGCCGGATAGAGCATATCAAGTTCATCAAGCGTGTGCCCCCTGCGACTGCCCACTTCAGTCAACTCGGGCAAGCCGGGAATTTCAAGGCGCCATCCCTCGTCATTTGTAAGCGACAGATGCAATTTGTTCAATTTGTAATACGACATCTGATTAATAACTTCTTTGACCTGCGCGAGTGAATGAAAATTTCGCGCCACATCCAACTGCAATCCTCTGTAGGCAAATCGTGGAATATCTGTTATCGAACAACCCGTTACTGTCAAATAATTTTTTGGTTCACGGTAATTGTCAACAGGATATAATCTCGCAAGTGATTGAATGCCATAAAATACACCAGCCGCATCCGAGCCCAGTATTTCAATAACACCATTGGCGACATTTAAATGATATGCTTCGTCACCCTCAATGTCTTCATCTATGGATATAAGAATTTGCGCACCAACAAGATTTTCACCCATTTCAATTTTGCCTGTAAATACTTTTTTGAGCTGATCACGGAGCATATTCACTTCGGATGCAAGACCATCAGAATAACTGATTCCAATTTTGCCGCTGACCGTCATATGCCGCCCGTTGGGCTCAAAAGAGACGGGTGAAGGGATCAGGTGGAGCAACTTTTCAGAAGCCACGTTTGCTACATGGGATACATTTCGTGCATTTTCCTGATAACGCATTTGCACATCTTCCAACAATAACTCCTGTATTTCTGGCCTTTTAAGTCCTGGAAACACATTATTCTCTTTTATAGCAATAACATGATCTGAGGACGATCCAGTAGCACTGTTGATATAATAGGCCCCAACCGGTGCCAGGGAGATGCGTCCTGCAAATCCACCATAAGTAACCTGAAATGATCGTTGTCCGCCAGGTGCGATTGGGACAAAACTGCTGTCTGGATAAATTTTGCGGTAATCGCCGGTTATTGACTCAATGTGCAGGCCAGATCCCTCAGTAGTGATTTCGCGAGGTCGTGTCATTTGGCTAAAATAGATCGCCCAATCTGTGCCGGAGATTTCCCTTGCACTATGATTGGTAAGTGTAAAGGTTGTGACAGACAGTCCTGAGTGGGTGTCGAGCGAGTCAAACGACCACGACATTTCGATCGAGGAGGCGATAGGCGGCTCGGATGTCGTACAGCCCGAAAGCAGGGTCCATCCAATGACCGAAATAATGAGTATCTGTTTTATCATCATCGGTAAAATTAGAGAATCATTTACTTTTGGAATGAAGTGGATTATTGGCATCAGTTTGATCAGTGTGCCATTGAGCTCAACTCAACTCTTCTATACTCTCCTCCCGAAAACATACCAAGGAGTATCACAGGGAGATTATCTTTGCAAAACATGTTCGCAATTCTCAAAAAACTATTTCAGCGCACAACAACGGAACCAGATCCCATGAAGTATTTGATAGTAGGAATAGGAAATATGGGGGCGGAATATGACGGTACGCGCCACAACATCGGATTTGACGTTGTCGATGCCATGGCTAAAAAGCATAAAGTCCACTTTAAAAACGATCAGCTTGGAGATCTTGCTGAATTCAAAACACGTGGCAGAACATTTGTTTTGCTCAAGCCGTCGACCTATGTCAACCTCAGTGGAAAGTCGGTGCGCTACTGGATGCAAAAAAAGAAAATCCAAAAATCAAACCTTCTCGTCATCGTCGACGATATGAACCTCCCCTTCGGTAAATCGCGCCTGCGCGGCAAGGGATCAGACGGAGGACACAACGGCTTGAAAGACATCAATCAGATGCTCGGCAGCGATTATGCCCGACTGCGCCTTGGGATCGGTAATGCCCCAAAAGGACAGCACGTCAACTTTGTCCTTGGTCCCTGGTCTGACGCAGAGCGCGATGAGCTTCCCGCCATTTTCGATATGGCTATGCAGGTCGTGGTGAGTTTTGCGACTGCCGGGATTGGCCGTACGATGACTCAGTTTAATAAGGACTAGGAGGTATTTTTAAATAGATTCTTAATCGCATTGTCAAGTAGATAGCTCGAGACAGTACCCGGATTTGTAGAATTGATATTCGCCAACCTATCCATGGCTGATTTAATATCCAATTCCCCTTGCTCTTGTACGACGTAATTTGGAATCGAACGCATGCGCTCTGCGAGATATTTCTGTTCGGGCTGCCCGGGAGTGGGTATCAGGAGGGCCTTTTTGCCAGTTGTCTGCAAATCCATCAGGCTGCTATATCCTGAACGGCAGACGATCACAGATGTGGAATTTATAAGGTGTCCGACCTCTGTTCTATCCAAAGTGTCATACACGGTGATATTGCCTTCCTGTCTTGCTTCGGGACTCCCTTTTACGCCGCGCACGAGGGCACATTTTGCGTCGAGTGTCTCTAATTGTCTGCGAATTTCTACTTCCAGTGTTGTGCGCATCGGTTCAGGACCAGAGAGGATTGCGGCAATGATATATTCCTTGCGTGCTTCATTGCGTTTGTTCTGGTGCATCTCCATACTTGAGCTGCTGCTCACCAAGGTGCTTTGCCAGCCGATGCACTTCACACGGCTCTCCCCGGACATAGATAGCACACCGCTCAGCGTGCGCTCCTCATCATCGGGGATCCAGATATGATCAAATGACTTGAGCAATTTCGAAATCAGCATTTTTCCAATTCTGTCCTGCAGCGTATTTCCGGTTCGAAATTGCAACTGATGCGTGACCATGACAGAAGGAAGACCAGCGACGTGGCAACCATATCTATTGTCACTGATGATGGCATCTATTTTATCCTTCTTAGCGATATGCCGGGTGAGTGCATGCTCAGCTTTTATCGCTGATCTGATACGCTTCAAATTATATATGCCATTTAAAAAGAGGTTTTCGGCCAGATATTCGACGTTGTAAGATGGGAGTTTATACGAGGTGAGGGATGGAAATTCGGTGCGCAGAAAATCCAGTGCGAGGTTGTCTGATGCAAGAATGACTTCGTATCCCCGATCGAGCAATGCCCGGATAATTGGGATGGACCGGGTGGCATGTCCAAGTCCCCAGTCAAGAACACAGTATAGAATTCGTTTGTGCATCAGCCACAAGATAGTGATCGGCGCAAATCCGCTTAATCAGCGTCATCAGCGTTCCGTTAACCCATCAATTACCTAAGTAATCTATCAATTCAACCGAATCTCGTCATTATTCTTATCGAAGAATTTGTACCTCGTGACTGCAAAGTCGTCCTCTTCCTCAATCCTGATCCATCTGCGGTACTTGAGGTACCATCTGTGCTGAATACTCGGCAAGCCCTGCCTCAGAAATGCATATACGTATGGATGTGTCTGCAACGTGATTTGTGCTCCCGGATGTGCATTGACGATATATTTCAGGTCGCGCTCAATCGCATCTGTCAGTAAAATTGTCGGATTGACCTTGCCTGATCCCTGACATGTCGGGCAGGCCTCTGCTGTATTTATTTTGACTTCGGGCTTGACACGTTGACGCGTGATCTGCATCAGTCCGAATTTGCTTAAGGGCAGGATGGTGTGCTGAGCGCGGTCCTTTCGCATGAGGTCGCGCATCGTCGAGACCAGTTTCTGCTTGTTTTGCGCATTGCGCATATCGATGAAGTCGATGATGATGAGGCCCCCGATATCTCTCAATCTGAGTTGCCTTGCGATCTCTACAGCAGCCTCCATATTGACTGAAGATGCTGAGGACTCCTGATCGCGTTTATGCATTTTAGGGCCGCTATTGACGTCGATGACGTGCATGGCTTCAGTCGATTCTATCACAAGATATGCACCACTTGGCATGGTAGCAGTCTTGCCGAATGCAGCTTTGATCTGACGCGAAACCCCGAATGTGTCAAAAATCGGGCGACTGCTGCGGTGTTGTTGCACGATACTGACCTGCTTAGGGGCAATACTCGACATGAATCCCTTGATGTTCTGATACATCGCCTTGTCATTGACGACTATTTTATTGAAGGATTCGTTTAGTATATCGCGAAGGATCGAAGAAGTCTTGTCAAGTTCGCTCAGCAGCTTTTCGGGCTCTTGCTGGCCGATGAGCTGGGCGTGCAGTTGTTCCCACTTTGCAGTGAGGCCGCGAATTTCTTCATGCAGGTCAGCCACTTTTTTCCCTTCAGCTGCGGTGCGTACGATGATCCCGAAATTCTTGGGTCTGATACTGCTGATCAGTACCTGGAGCCGTTTGCGCTCCTCAGAATTCGCTATCTTCTTTGATATCGCAACAGCATTGGAAAAGGGTGTAAGCACCATAAACCTCCCGGGAATCGTGATCTCACAATTCAGACGCGGTCCCTTGGTCGAGATGGGTTCCTTAAGTACTTGTACCAGTACAGGTAGTCTCTTACTCAGGACCTGATCGATCTTACCTGTTTTGATGATCTCCGGCTCGAACGTAAAGTTGTCGAGCATAGCGGACTTCTGTCCACCATTCATCGAATCAGAAGTGTATTTGAGGAGGGATTTCAATTTCGGGCCGAGGTCGGTATAATGCAGAAACGCATCCTTGCGATGACCAATATCCACAAACGCGGCATTCAGGCCTGGCATTAGCTTCCGTACTCTGCCAAGAAAAATATCTCCAACAGAAAAATTGGACTGGGAACGTTGTTGATGTAATTCAACTAATCGTCCGTCCTCGAGCAACGCGATATCGACAGTAGTCGGGGTCGCGTTAATGATTAATTCTTTGTCCACAAGGGCCGTCTTTAATAGGTGACGGCATTGGAAGATGGATGGTACTATGCGCTCACCACCACTACGTGTAATGAGCTTCAGCTTTGTCAGAAGATAACCTTCGTGATTCTCAGCCGGGGTTTACGCTGCTACGGATGTCTCCGCATAGCTTACAATCAGATACATGCGCATCCCCAATGCCAAATAAACCCTATTGGTTATTTATTCTTCTTCTTGTGCCTGTTCTTTCTCAAGCGCTTTTTACGCTTGTGCGTTGAAATCTTATGTCTTTTTCTCTTTTTACCACAAGGCATATCTCTACAATTTATTTTTTAGAAATTCTTCTTCAATTCGTGCGGCGGTTTTTGACCGCCCTTACGGGATTTTTAGCTAATGGATGATTGCGACCGGATCTTTATCCTAGAAGCTCATCCCTTAATTCAAAATTTAGAATTCAAAATTCAAAATTCCAACACGCGTTTCAACGCGTGTCTATTTCCCTTCAATCAGATCACTATTACTCTTCACCTGGTCAATAAAAATTTTGGCAGGTTTGAACGCCGGGATGTAGTGCTCCGGAATCTCGATTGCGATATTTTTCTTGATATGGCGACCGATTTTCTTTGCTCTCTTCTTTACAATAAAAGAACCAAATCCCCTTACATATACGTTTTGCCCTTCAGCGAGTGAATTCTTCACTTCTTTGAAAAAAGTCTCCAATGTCACGAGCACATCAACTTTTGGTACGCCCGTTTTTTCGGATATCATGGCAACTAAGTCAGCTTTTCTCATCTTAATGACTGGTTTTTAATCAGTTATGTAAAATATCCCCCCTTTCAATATCAGGGGGCGCAAATGTCGGAAAATTATCCTCTTTCCAAGAGAAAAAATGCTTTTTTTTCTTCTTTTCTCGTTGAAAAACAGTGAGTTGAGTCAAATTACGGCTTTCTTCGTTGGGATTCTGAATTACTTTTGAATGCTCTATCTTTGCGTTTTAAGCCATTCGAGCATTATGATACAATCAATGACAGGTTTCGGGCGCCATGAAGTTTCCGTAGGTGACAATAAGGTACTGGTAGAGGTGCGATCACTCAATGGCAAGTTTGCCGACGTCCGGATAAAGACCGCTTTGCAACTTGGACAAAATGAAATCGAGTTGCGCAAATTGATTCTGGACAGAGCTGTCAGAGGTAAGATTGATGTTGTGATAGATATCAAGGGATCAGGGATTTCCGATGCTGGCATGCCAAATGGGGATATGATCAAGGCATACTACGAGAACCTGAAGGGCTTGGCGACAGAGCTGGGTGTAGAAGACAAGAGTCTGTTTTCAACGATACTGCGCATGCCAAACGTGTTTCAGTCAGAGAATGGGGATGTCGATGCTGATTTGTCAAAAGCATTGGTGGAAGCTGTGAATGGCGCCCTTGATAAATTGAAGATATTCAGAGAGAAAGAGGGGAAGAGTCTACATGATGATTTGCAGCAATGTGTGATGACTATTAGTCGATTATTGAAGGAAGTCGAACCATTCGAAGCAGACCGCACAGCGGCACTAAGAGAACGTCTCAGTCAGAAGATCACAGAAATTGAGCGCGAGTCAATGGATGCCAATCGGTTTGAACAAGAAGTATTGTACTATATGGACAAGCTGGATATCCATGAAGAGAAAGTGCGTTTGGAGCAGCACTGTCAATATTTTCTCGAAGTGCTGGATGGTGACGGAGGCGTAAAAGGGAAGAAGCTCAATTTTATCAGTCAGGAAATTGGTCGCGAGGTCAATACACTCGGGGCCAAGGCGCAGTGGAGCGCGATACAACGGCTCGTGGTCGATATGAAGGATAACCTTGAAAAAATTAAGGAGCAACTGGCCAACGCACTGTGAGTTCTGCATCAGATCAAAAAAGGCTTATTGTCGTAACAGCACCTTCCGGATCTGGAAAGACCACCATTGTGCGTCATTTACTGGCGAAGTACAATTCACTTGCCTTTTCAGTTTCGGCTGCGACCAGGGCCAGGCGGGCACATGAAAAACATGGCGTGGATTATTATTTCGTCTCGGGCGAAACATTCAGACAATGGATCGACGAGGATGCATTTGTAGAATGGCAAGAAGTCTACACAGATCAATATTATGGGACCCCCAGGTTTGAAATCGAGCGATTACATGGATTGGGCCGGCATGTGATATTTGATATCGACGTAGTGGGCGCCACAAATATCAAGAGAGAATTTCAGGATCAGGCAGTCGTGATTTTTGTTAAAGCGCCGTCGATGGATGCGATTATTGAACGATTAAAGTCCCGTAAGACAGAAACGGAACAAAGTTTGCAGAAGCGGATAAAGAAGATAGAGCGGGAATTGCAATTTGCTGACACGTTTGATTACGTTTTGGTAAATGACAATCTCGAAGAAGCTTTGCAAAGAGCAGAGCAAATAATCGAAAAAGAAATCACTTAGAACGACTGATTGACATGCATACATTGATCACAAACGGGATTCGCATTTCGGTGGAATGTTTCTACCAACCTGCGCATTCGGAGCCGCATCGGCAACGATACCTGCACGTGTACAATATTCGCATAGAGAACCGGAATGACTTTCCTGTAAAACTTCTTACCCGACGTTGGCTGATCACAGAAAGCAACGGCAGCAGCAAGCTTGTGGAAGGTGAGGGGGTGATCGGTCGTCAACCAATTATCGGGTCTGGTGAATTTCACGCGTACTCCTCTTACAGCATCCTATCCACTGAAATCGGCAAAATGTCCGGTACTTACGTAATGACACGCGAAGACACAAACGAACAGATGGAAGTCACAATCCCACCTTTCGTATTGGTCATCCCCGCAAAGTTGAATTAACGTCAATCTCAAAAGCGACCATAGCGACAAAAGAAACCAAAGCGACATTCTTTCCTGACTAGCTTGTCTCTGTTCACAAAAATTGTAATTTTGCGGTCCGCTTGAAAAAGCGGTGGAAGGTACCTTAGCTCAGTTGGTAGAGCACAGGACTGAAAATCCTGGTGTCCCTGGTTCGATTCCTGGAGGTACCACGAAAAAGCAGACGCCGATTTTCGGCGGCTGCTTTTTTAATTTAGGAGAAGGAGTGCATTGCTGCCAATCGACAATAGCGACAATAGCGACCACATTACAACAGTAAAAACAGCTACAACTACGACCAAAGAGCCAAAACCATCATACCCGCAATTTATCCCCACGTCTGAAGGAATAACATATATTATTTAGTTACATTTATCGTGCTATCCAACGGACTATTTCATTAATGGATGTCTTGCTGATGAAAACTATGAGTGAGGCATGGAATGGAGCCAGTTACCATGAGCGCTAAAACATACTACGAATCTCCTATCGGACTTATCGAAATTGAAGGGTCTGGTGCGGGTGTATCAGCGATTCGGTTTTCCCAAAAACGCGATGCGTCATCACCCGTAACCCCCCGACCCCTTCTCATCTGTGCAAAACAACTCGAAGAGTATTTTAATGGAGAGCGGACAGAGTTTGACGTACCTCTCGACTTGAGTTCATCTCCGGAATTTTATCGTGAGGTGTGGCGTCTGGTCAGGTCTATTCCCTATGGTCATACACGTTCGTATTCTGATATTGCGATTACGATGTCACGGCCACATGCCAGTCGTGCTGTCGGTCAGGCCAATGGGCGCAATCCGATTCCGATCATCATCCCCTGCCATCGCGTGATCGGTAAAAAAGGAGGATTGCGAGGCTATGCGTATGGGCTCGGGATCAAGCAGGCATTGCTCACAATGGAGAATCCACGGAAATATAATTTGCAACCGGCCTTGTTCTAAAAAAGATGAGTCGACGATTATTGACAATATTCGGAGCCTTGGCACTGGTCTTTGGCTATCTCTTTCTTGGCGAAGACATTCAGTACATGATGATACCTGCAGGTATCGCAGGATTGCTCTTCATCGTGACATGGTCGACTCAGTACAAGATAGACGGGATGTGGTATGAGCGACATCCACCGGAATTGGATGCGTCCATGCAGAAGTTGTTTGAGAAGTCCAGTGCATTTTATCGCAATTTGACTGATGAGAAGAAAAAGAAATTTGGAGAGAGAGTATCACTCTATGTGATCGTAAAAGAGTTTATCGGGCAGGGACAGGACAAGATCGCAGAGGATTTAAAGTATATGGTTGCGTTCTACGTGGTCCTCCTCACGTGGAACCGGGATGACTATTTGATTCCGAATTATGATCGTATCGTGTTTTACCTCCATCCATTTCTGACGCCGCACCACAATGAGGATGTGCATACCTATGAAGTGGAGCATACGGATGGCACCATCATATTGTCTATAAAGGAATTGGTGATGGGTTTTTTGTCCCCGGATAAATATTATCAAATCGGATTGCACGCTGCGGTTGAAGCGTATCTGGCCTGTTACTCTGTTGAAGATTTTCCTGAACTCAATGATGATATTTGGGAAAAGCTCGAGGCGATAAGCGGTTTTTCAAAGGAAAAAATTGAGAGTCACATTGGATTGAAACAAGATGATCCGAGGCCGATGGTCGTGCATCATTATATTTCATATGCCGATAAGTTTGTTGAAAAATCCCCGGATTTATATTTGGCATTGCGTGAGTACTTTGGGCATGGTCAATAATGGGAGTAGATGCATAAGCGAATAGCTTGGACCGCCACCTTTCTCTTGTCCTCATGGATAATGACAAGGGCATGCGGAGGCGTACCGGGATGTCATCCATGAGGACAAGAGCAAGGTGGGTACTAGCACCAAAGCACCAAAGCGCCGGATTACGGTTTCACTTTGTTCGGCCAAACATTTGCTGGGTATTTTAAATAGTAAATTAATGCACTTTTGGCTAGATTCCGTTTTGCCTAAGTTGAGGGGTGGTTATTATGAGCCCAGCTATGTTTTTTTTAAGAATTTCCCAGTATCCAATATAACGAATAGTAAAATTATTGAAGCAGTAAAAAGTGTACTCAACCTAAACAAACAAATGGAAAATGTGAAACTTGAAACTCAGCGGAATCAAATTCATCATGCAATCACCCATACAGAGAAGAAGATTGACGCATATGTTTATGAGCTTTACGACTTGAACGAAAAAGAGATTGAGCTTGTTGAGCAAATATAAATACTGGTAACTTTACAAAATAATAATGGCCGGATCAAACGCACATATCAATCCAGAAATGCTCATTTGGGCTAGAAAGACTGTGAAACTGTCTATCGAGTTAGCGGCGCAAAAGATATCGGTCAAGCCTGAAAGACTGGAAGCGTGGGAGAACGGCGATGCATATCCAACGATCAAACAACTCTACAAGATTGCGAATGTGTACAAACGACCATTTGCATTGTTTTACTTTTCTACGCCACCAAAGCATTTTAAACCACTCAAAGACTTTCGCAAGTTTGACCAGAGGTATGTGCTCACTGAAAATGAGGAGTATATTCTGCAAAAGGAACTTTTGCTTTTTCAGGAGAAAAGGCAGATTGCCCTGGATTTGTACGACCAGCTTAATACAGCAGTAACAGAGTTTGAACTCAAGGGCAGTTTGAAGAAGGCTCCTGAAGCACTTGCAAGACAAATACGTGAGTATTTCAAGATCAATCACAATGAGGTGGCCGAGATAAGACCTGGGTATGATGCCTTAAACTATTGGAAGAAACTGCTTGAGTCAAAAGGGATATTAGTTTTTCAAACTTCTGGCGTACCGCTTCACGTCATGAGAGGGGCGTGTGTGGCAAGGGATGTGTTACCCGTCATCATTATAAATAGTAATGACACAACAAATGGCCGCATATTTTCATTGTTTCACGAACTTGTGCATATCGTGTTGAGAGCGGATGGAATCAGCAATTTTAGATATAGCGATAGAAAATTGTACGATCAGATTGAAGTATACTGCAATCAGGTAGCGGCAGATGTATTAGTGCCGTCACAATATCTCATGAAATCACTTGTCGTGCAATCTCATGCCACTGATGTGAGTGCTTGGTCTGTTGATGAGCTCAATAAATTAGCACAAAGGTTTTGTGTAAGCCGTGAAGTAATTCTGCGGAGGCTATTAACCTTGGGAAGAACTTCAACTGAATTCTATCAGGACTTCAGGGATAATCAGGTTTACGACAAGAAGAAATCATCTACAGGTGGTGACTATTATCGCAATCAAATAGCTAAAAATGGAGGGCTATATCTAAATCTTGTCTTGCAAGGATATTATCAGGAGAAACTGACCGCAGCCTCCTTTTGGGATTACACAAAAATAAAAGCTTCAAATCTGGCCAAGCTAGAACAGCTCCTGTATGCAAAAGTATAGCATCGATACGAGTGCCATTCTTGATGCATGGATCAGGTATTATCCTCATGATACGTTTCCATCTTTCTGGAGCAGGTTTAAGGGCCTGGCTGGGTCACAAGTGGGTGTTGCGACTGAACTGATAGAGCATGAATTGAGCAAAAAGGATGATGGATGCCTTAAGTGGTTCAGAGAAAACAACTTGAGTGGTTTTTTTGTGGGGCTCACTGAATCTGTGCAAGACGTTGTTAGTGAGATGATGAAAAATCCTAATTATCAACGTTTAGTTGAGGACCGTAAGGGCACATTTGGAGCCGACCCATTCGTTATTGCATTGGCCAAAGTAGAGGATTTGATAGTAGTAACGGGTGAAAGGGCAAGTAACAATTTGACCAAACCAAAGATCCCGGATGTATGCAACGATATGGGTATTCAATGCATAAATATATTAGAGCTCATGCGTAGAGAGGGATGGCAGTTTTAGTAAAGCAGACACAAGGTTAATGATAGTAATACAATGATGCTCCTAAAGTGTAATACTGCACTGGTACGATACACTGACACATGATCCCTGACTTTACAATTATCGGCGCAGGCATATTCGGCCTCACTTCAGCGATCGAGTTACGGAACCGGGGTCACTCCGTAAAAGTCATAAGTCCGGGTTCTATCCCTCATCCACTTGCCGCTTCAGACGACATTAGCAAGATCGTGCGGATGGAGTATGGCCGGGACACATTTTATATGGAGGCTGTGGACCAGAGTATAGATATCTGGCATGACTGGAATCTGGAGTTTGGGACGGTGGTGTACCATGAAACAGGATTCGTCCTGCTCAGTTCGCAATCCATGGAGGAGCCGTCGCAAGATTACGAGTTGTCCAGCTTCAATCAATTAATCTCCCATGGTCATACGCCGGAGAGACTCGATGCGGATGAGATAGCGAAGCGTTTTCCTGCATTTGAATCTGGCCGGTACACAGATGGATTTTTTCATGCAAGGGCCGGGTACGCAGAGTCTGGTCGTGTTGTCAGCCTGCTCAAGGACAAGGCTGTAGAGCTAGGAATTGAGATCGCTGAGGGTATTGAAATTTCGGGACTGATTTCTGAGGATGCACAAGTGACTCATCTTGTTACATCTAATGCCATTCATATTCCTATTGGTCATTGCATTATTGCAGCTGGTGCAGCCACTTTAAATATTCTACCCGAAATGCGTGATTATCTCGTTTCGACCGGGCACCCTGTTTTTCATGTGAAGCCCGAATTTGAAGCTGATTTTACTGGTGAGAAATTCCCTGTTTTTGCAGCAGACATATCGAATTCCGGTTGGTATGGATTTCCATTGCACCAGAAAGCTGGGGTAGTTAAAATTGCAAATCACGGTATTGGGATACATGTAGATCCACAAAAAGACTCTAGAATTTTGCGTCAGGGGGATATAGATAAATTCAGATTGTTTATAAGTGCGTCAATACCCACTTTGGCAACTGCCCCGATTGTATATACGCGAAGGTGTTTGTATTCCGATACACGTGACGGACATTTTTGGATCGACAAGCATTCAGATTTCAATAACCTCACAATTGCGGCTGGTGGTAGTGGCCATGGATTTAAAATGGCTCCACTATTGGGAAAATGGATATGTGCGGCTGCTGAGGGGAGGAGGGATGATGTGCCGGAGAGATTTAGGTGGAGGGGATTTGAGTCTGTTGTGTCGAATGAAGAGGAGGCTCGAGCGGGTTTTTGAGGGTGGTGGTGTAAATGGGTCGCGGTGTATTTAACCGCCCCGCATAGCGAGGGCAGACAAGGACGCAGAGGACCGCAAGGGGTTTAAATTCACAACGACATGTCGATCACGGCAACGCCAATTGGTGGAGCTGTACCCATATTTTCAATAATGCCCAAGCCTTCTTCGAGTGACACGACTCCTGTGACCAGTTTGGCGGGATCACAGGCGCCCGACGAAATCAAATTAAACATCTCCGGATACTTGGCGGCTGCAACCCCATGGCTACCGATTACCTCAAGCTCTTTGGAAATGACTTTGTCCATGGCAATGCGTGGTAATTCTTTTTCCATTAATCCGATCTGGATATGTTTTCCCCGCGGACGTAAACTGTTCAGTCCAAAATTGATGAGCTCTTCTTTGCCGAGTGCATCAATTGTAATATCTACCGGGTCGCCGTTTATTGTATGTAACTCTTCAATGGAATATTCCTTTTCATGCAAATTAATCGTCTGCGTAGCACCCAAACGCGTTGCCAGATCTAATTTTGTCTGATTGATGTCGACGGCAATTACGTTTGCTCCAAGGGCAGCACCAATCATGACAGCAGATAGTCCTACACCTCCACAACCCAGAATAGCCACAGACTGTCCCGTCTCTAATTTCGCCTGAGCAGTCAAGGCGTGGTATGCCGTTCCGAATCGGCAGCCCAGACTCGCCGCTGTCACGTAACTGATATGTTCGGGCAGTGCGACCAGGTTAAAGTCTGCCTCATGGACCACGACATACTCTGAAAATGATCCCCAATGTGTAAATCCGGGCTGAGTCTGATGTGTACATACCTGCGGATGACCGATTTTACATTCGTGGCATCCTCCACATCCACAGACAAATGGCGCCGTGACGCGCTCACCCTCCTTCCAGTTCGTGACTTCTGGACCTAAAGCTGCAACTACTCCTGCAAATTCGTGCCCGGGGACATGTGGCAATTGGATATCTGAATCGAATCCCTGCCAGCCCCACCAATCACTACGACATATCCCGGATGCGCGTACTTCAATTAATGCGCCCTTTGGTGGGACATCGGGGATGGGTACAGATTTGATCTGTATCGGGGATTTAAAGTTGTTGTAGTATGCGGCTTTCAATTTTGTTGTGATTGTTAGATAGGTGGTTTTATTAAAGTTGATTTAATAGAACACGCCCGCCATCCGTAGTCAAGTGACGAAGGATGGGATGACGCGGATCGGACGGATTTTCACGGATTTTCTTTTCTGTGTCGTTCGCCAGTAGCGGAAGCGAGTTGTTTTTCATTGTTAGGGTGCAAAGAATAAAATAGCATAAAAAAGACCCGTGAAAATCCGTCCAATCCGTCTAATCAGTGTGCCATGAAAATCTAATATCAAAAAACTAAAGCCTCCTGATCTTAATATTCCGGTACATCACCTCGTGCCCATGATCCTGCAATCCAATATTCCCTTGTTTCTCCATGGCATACATCGCAAACTCACTGAATTTACTTTGTTGGACTTGTCTTTTCCATTTGATGGAGCCAATCTCGTATTGCACACATATTTTACCATTGAGCCAATGCTCGACATGATTGCCTCGCTTTAGTATGCGGGCCGTGTTCCATTCTCCGACAGGATTGGAATGATCCTCAGCGGCGGCTTCCAGATCATAATTATCCCCCGTCCGGTGCTTGTCCATCCAGTCACCCAGCATGGATTCGTACGTCGGATTATCCAGGATCTGATATTCCGGGGATAGATGCCAAATGGGAGAACCCTCGAACTCTTTGACCAGGTAGAAGACTCCGCTATTGGCTGAATCCGTCAACATGAATTCCAGTCTGAGCTCGAAATTTCCGTATCGTTCCTTTGTGACAATGTCACCGGCCAATCCCTCTTCCTCAGTGCCACTAAAGGTAATGACGAGGTTTTCGTCACGTACTTCCCAGCCTTTTTCGGGGAATGCCTTTTTGTTGTATCCTCGCCACGCATCGGTTGTTTTCCCATCAAAAAGGAGAATCCATCCTTCTGATTCTTCAATAGAAGTGAGGGTATTGTGCTGACCATGCAGCACAGCGCCGAGTGTCAATAAAAATACAATGCTTATCAAGTGTTTCATCCTCATCATATTAATTGTTCAATTGCATTTCATTCTCACAACTGCATTTCGTTCTCACAACTGCATTTTTATCGTTCAATTGCATTTACTGCCTCCAATGGCATTTTAATCCTTCAATTGCATTTTGACAGGATCCCAGTGCATTATTTGGTTATCAAAGTAACTGTCATTGCACAATAAAGCAGGTGCTGCTGCACGATAT
>QMOR01000007.1 GCA_003648285.1 Bacteroidota bacterium | reverse complement strand
AACATGCGCAAAGACAACAATACAGGGACATCCTGGTGATCATCCGTGATCATTCAAATTTATCATCAAGCGAATAGTGAATTCGCCAGAAAAATGCCTGTACCGGTCTGGGGTGCTCCAAAACTAACGAATACTTCAATTGCAATCCGCCTGAAGTTGTTGATTCCGCGACATGAAGTTGCATTTCTCTGGAATACATGATGTGCTACCACTTAAAGATTTGCAAATCCGAGAAGTCAAAACCCTTCATTCTGTTAATTTTGCGGTTGGAAATAATAAATATTCAAATGCCCAGATTACTCTTGTTGGCCATCCTTTTCTATTTGTCTGGCTTTGCTGTCAATGCACAAGATGGACCGAAGGTAGGTCTTGTCCTCAGTGGTGGTGGCGCCAAGGGAATGGCACATATTGGCGTCTTGAAAGTGCTTGAAGAGGTTGGCATCTATCCAGATTATATCACAGGCACAAGCATGGGTGCGGTAGTGGGCGGTCTATACGCATGTGGATACTCCGCAGCACAACTTGAAGAGATTGCTCTTACAGCAGATTGGGATATTCTTCTTGCGAATAAAACACTCCTGAGCAATATTGCTATCGAGCATAAAGATTTTTATGGGCGCTATCAACTAAATCTCCCGATTGAAGGGTTCTCAATTGGGTTGCCTAAAGGGCTTATCGAGGGTCAGGAACTCAGCGAATTTCTGATTCGCCTTACAACCCCGGTACATGAGATCAATGATTTTGACAATCTGCCCATTCCATTCAGGTGTATTGGTGCAGATATTGCCACGGGCGATCCTGTTGTTTTAAAAAGCGGATTTCTAGCTACGGCAATTCGTGCCAGCATGGCCATTCCTACGGTATTCACTCCTGTCAAAATTGACGGAAGATTACTTGTCGATGGTGGCCTGGTACACAATTTTCCGGTCCAGGATGTGATCAAAATGGGTGCGGACATTGTCATCGGAGTGTCGGTCGGTGACAGCCTGTTGAACGAAGACCAACTTGGTTCCCTGGTGGATATTCTTTCCCAGGCCACATTCATAGCCAGCTACAAAGAAACTCAGAGGCAGATCACATACACTGATTACTATATTAATCCCATCGTCAAACCGTATACAACGAGCAGTTTCAACTCGGGTGATAGTCTGATTTTGCGTGGCGAGCAAGCTGCCCGTATGCAATACGATGTATTAAAGGCGCTTGCCGACTCGCTCAAACAGCTGCGCACATTTAAACCCGCCACGCTTCCAAAGATTGATTCAAGTTTCAAGATATCAAGCATTAGCGTAGAAGGGAATAAGGTGTTTTCCGACGAATTAATTATTGGAAAACTCAATATTCCGCCGGGTTCTTCACTCACTCAAGTGGAGTTGACTTCACGCATTTCTGCGGTCTATGGCATGCTCAATTTTGATCGCGTTTACTACGAACTCTTACATGGCCCGCAGGGGAATACACTCATTGTCAACGTGAAGGAGACTACTCCTGGCACAGCAGCTTTTAATTTACACTTTGACTCTGAAAATGGAGCTGGTTTGATGGTGAACTTGACGTTCAGGAATCTTGGACTTAATAATACCAGGCTATTGCTTGAAGCGGACATAGCAGAAACGCCCTATTTTCATGGCAATTATTTTTTATACATAGGTAAAAATCAAAATCATGCGATTTCAATAGGGGCAAAATATTTCGCCGACGAAATTCCCTCTTTTGATTTTTCGGGAACCAAGGAGTTTATTTATAAATCAAAGCTCACACATTTTTATTTTAACGTCCAAAACACAGAATTCCGAAATAGCACATTTGGATTGCGCGTTTTTTCTGATCTCAACACACTCAAACCTGTAGTTGGTGATTCATTGACCCGATTGTTTAAAAAACTCACCTACACGAATTTCGGATTAAGGCCGTATTTCAATTACAATACCCTCAACAGGAAAGCTCTCCCCACGCACGGCAAAAGAATATCGGTTTCGGGAACGGTTCATTTGTACATGAATGGCAATCTCACTGAACCAACTGCTGAATTCGTTGATATAGATCCAAACTACACACTATTGTCATTTGACGCCGAATATGAACAGTACTTCCCCGTACATCCAAAGATTACGCTCTTTACTTCTCATATCATTCGCTTGACCAATTTTAAAGAGGGCAAAACAAACATCTCGGATTATTACTTATCGGGAGGATTTAAACCCAATTTTATGCTGTCAGGGGCATTTTGGGGCGCAGATAAGTATGAATTTAAATTGAGTTCTTTTTACAGAGGCGCCGGAGGTATTCGATACGCTATGTTTAAAAGTTTATTCCTCACAGGAGCGGTCAATTATCTTGAGACGAAGTACCCGATGGCATGGATGGGTGATGATTTTTTTGACATCATACCGGCAACCGGAAAGGACAGGCGTTTAGGTTGGTTTTTGAATGTGACCCTGAATACCTTGGTCGGACCATTGTCGTTCGGTGTCGCCAATGAATTTGGCCGACAGAATTTCCACCACTATTTGTCTCTTGGATTTAACTTTATGAATTCCCATCAGTTTTAAGATTGTATCGACAAATACTTGTCTATACTGCGTACCTTTGCGCACTTTTAGATTTCAGACGTCATCATCAATAAAGGGAATTTCTCATGATTACAGTATCAAATCTCCTGTTACAATATGGTAAACGCATTCTGTTTGATGAGGTAAATCTCAAGTTTACCGAAGGAAACTGCTATGGCGTAATTGGTGCCAATGGAGCAGGGAAGTCAACGTTTCTGAAAATACTGTCGGGTGAAATCCAGCCGAATCAAGGACATGTATCTATCGAACCGGGTAAGCGCATGGCTGTACTGCAACAGGATCACCAGGCTTTTGATGATCACCAGGTGCTCGATACTGTCATCATGGGGCACAAGAAGATGTACGATATCATGATCGAGAAAGATGCGATCTACATGAATCCTGACGCGACTGATGCAGAGGGCTTGCATGCAGCTGAGCTCGAAAATGAATACGGAGAAATGGGGGGGTGGACAGCCCAAAGCGATGCCGCCGAATTGCTCAGCGTCATGGGTATTACAGAAGACTTGCACTACCAGCAAATGGTCGACCTGAATGGTCCGCAAAAAGTAAAAGTTCTGTTGGCACAAGCCCTTTTTGGAGATCCGGATATCTTATTGCTCGATGAGCCTACAAACGACCTCGACGCCGTGGCTGTTGAATGGCTTTCAGATTTTCTCGCAGATTTTAAGAATACTGTGATCGTCGTTTCACACGACAGGTATTTCCTTGACATGGTATGTACACATGTGACCGACATCGACTACAGTAGCATCCGGACGTTTACCGGCAATTACACATTCTGGTACGAGACTAGCCAATTGATGTCGCGGCAATTAACCAATCAGAATAAGAAGAAAGAAGTGCGCAGAGCAGAATTGATGCAATTTATCCAGCGCTTTAGTGCAAATGCCTCTAAATCCAAACAAGCCACAAGTCGCAAAAAGGCACTTGAAAAACTCAACATTGAGGAAATCAGACCTTCTACCCGTAAATACCCGTTTATAAATTTCAAGCCAGAGCGTGAACCGGGGGATCAAATTCTCAAGGTTATAAATTTGAGCAAAACGGACGCCAGTGGACAGGTGCTTTTCAGCAATGTCAGTTTCACGATGAATAAAGGAGACAAAATAGGTCTCATTGCGCCCGAATCCACTGCGATCACGTCGTTTTTAAATATTCTCGCTGGTATTGAAAAAGCAGATTCAGGAACTATCGAATTTGGACAGACCATTACCACGGCATATCTCCCCATTGACAATGCCGAATTTTTCAGAGATGATAACGACCTTGAGCTCATGGACTGGCTACGTCAGTTTTCTGAAGAAAAAGAAGAGCAGTTTATTCGTGGATTCCTGGGGCGCATGCTCTTTGGGGGCGAAGAGGTCTATAAAAAATCAAGCGTATTGTCCGGAGGAGAAAAAGTGCGCTGTATGTTATCCAGAATGATGCTCGCCTCACCCAATTTTCTGATACTTGACGATCCTACCAGCCACCTGGATCTTGAGTCCATTACTAAATTCAACGACGCACTCACTGAGTTTCCGGGTAATCTGATCTTGTCATCACACGATCATCAGATGATGGAGTCTGTAAGCAATCGCATCATTGAGATTACTCCGGAAGGAACGAGTGATAGCCTGGTGAGCTTTGAGGAATTTTTAAAGAGAAAGAAAGCTCTCGTTTGAGATTTGCCTTTTTCTTGCTTCACGTTCCGGGGATTATGTTGGAATTCAAGGCTGCCATTTTATTCGCGATATTCAATCATATCTTTATTGGGACGCATTATTATACTGAATTGCCGACATGAAGAAAATATATGGCACATAAAAATCATCCCCCTGCGGTCCGCAAAACACTTAAGCAACTCAATGGCTGGCGGATCACAGCATGGTTATTCTGGAAGCTACCCATGGCATTCTTTTTGGGAGTACGTGTCAAATCGTGTACCCCTGACCGGGCAGATGTGACCTTGCCATTCTGGTGGATGTCCCAAAATCCTTTTAGATCGATCTACTTCGCCGCTCAATGTTCCGCGGCTGAGCTTTCGACAGGCGTCCTTGCTACACTGGCAATTGCCGAACACGGAAATATCTCGATGCTCGTCAGCAGATTGGAAGTTGAGTACACGAAGAAAGCGACATCAAGAACAACATTTACATGTGAAGACGGGCAACTCATCTTCGAGGCAGTGCAAAAAGCAATCGACACAGGTGAAGGTCAAACTATTACCATCACCTCTACAGGCCGGCTGGCTTCCGGCGAGGTTGTTTCCCTAAATAAATTCACATGGTCTTTTAGGGTGCGTGGTCCTCGGTAAACGATTTAGAGCCCTTCTGATCGATGTCTGTTGATGTGAGGATTGCAGATCCGATCAATGGATCAATGCAGTGAAATCTATGATTGGCGGAATGTATGCGTATTCGCGAGATTCCGCCAAATATAAACCTCTATAATTGGCGGAATGTATCCATATTTGTGAGATTCCGCCAAATATAAACTTATATAATTGGCGGAATGTATCCATATTTGTGAGATTCCGCCAAATATAAACTTGCATAATTGGCGGAATGTATCCATATTTGTGAGATTCCGCCAAATATAAGTATGTAATGGATGAACAAGAACTGATTGGAAGGTTCACGGAAACACAAGCCCTTAAAAATGCATTGAGGACCAACAAGTCCGAGATGATTGCAGTCATTGGAAGGCGTCGTGTTGGTAAGACTTTCCTTATCAGGCAGGTGTATCACAGCAAAATTGATTTTGAAATGACCGGAATTCAAAATCGACCAAAGTCAGAGCAACTTCAAAATTTTGCATCCAAACTAGCCGAGTTTACCGGTGCGCAACGTGCATTTCAGGCGCCTGCCAGCTGGCAAGAGGCATTCCATGACTTGAAGGTCTATCTGGAAAGTAAAAAGACACGGCGAAAACGGGTCGTTTTCTTTGACGAACTGCCGTGGCTTGCAACGCCAAAATCAGGATTTCTTGCGGCATTGGGTCACTTTTGGAATGACTGGGCATCCGTCAACAATATCGTTTTCGTGATTTGTGGCTCCGCCGCATCCTGGATGATCAGACGTGTCGTCAATCACAAGGGAAGTCTCCACAACAGGATTACGCGACGCATAGACCTTGCGCCATTTACCCTGGCTGAAGTGGAAAAATACCTGAAAAAAAGGGGTGGTATCTACAGTAGATATGAGATCACCCAACTCTATATCATGATCGGTGGTATTCCGCATTATCTCGATCATGTAGACACATCTCAAAGCATCGCTCAAAACTGTGACAGGCTTTTTTTCGCTCCGGACGGGATTTTACGACATGAATTTGAGAACCTGTACGCTTCGCTTTACGATAAACCAAAAGCACATATCGCCGTGATCACCGCACTGGCATCAAAATGGAAAGGAATGACACGCGACGAGCTGGTCCGGAAGAGCAAGCTATCAGACGGAGGGGGCATGACACGCGTGTTGCAGGAGCTGGAAGCCGGGAGTTTTATTTCTCAAGTCTCCTCATTTGGAAATATAAAAAAGAACAGATTCTACCGACTGAGCGACCCCTTCACATTATTCTATTTAAAATTTGTAGCGAAGAGTGCAAGTAGTCACAAACCGGTATTCTTCTCGATAGTCAATACTTCAAAGTGGCGAAGCTGGGCAGGATATGCATTCGAGAACCTGTGCTTCGACCACAGCAAGCAAATCGAAACTGCCCTCGGAGTGTATGCCATTTATACAGAGATTTCAAGCTTTCAAATCATTGGGAATGACGTACAACAGGGTACTCAAATTGATTTACTGATCGACCGAGCCGATGGCGTGATCAACCTGTGCGAAATTAAATTTCATGATTCAGAATTTGTCATTTCCAAAAAATATGCAAAAGCCCTAAGAGAGAAAAGGACGATATTCAGACAGTCGACACGAACGCGTAAAACTGTATTTGTAACAATGATCACACCGTACGGAATCAAGCCCAATCAACACTCGGGTAGCGTTGTACAGAATGAAGTAACGATCGATCACTTGTTCAAGCCATAATCGTCAAAAGGGACTCATAAAGCCGGCTTTAGTCCTGCCTCAGCTTAGATGACAAAAAACGACATTCGTTAATCTGCCCACACATTCGTAACTTACAGCTGCCTCCCGCGGACATATCATTTTAGAATACATCTCTCAGGGGATAAGAAACACAAGGGATTGGCCAGCACCTCTTTACGTATAACAGCTTTGTTATTTGCAATTGCTATGCTTTTGCATACTGCACGTGTGTCGGCTCAGAGCATGTACTCTCTGGGTGGTGCTTCGATTTTGCAAACAATCAATATCAATGATTACAAGGTAGTGGATCATGTTACGCTCATTCCCGCGATGAGCGATATCGCCTTCCATCCGGACGGTACATTGTATGGTGTCAATGAGAGCAACATCTACAAAATAGACACTACTGACGGGTCATCAGTCATCATCAGACAATTGCCTGCTTCTTATGGCTGGCTAGTCGGGTTGACGATCAACCACAAGGGTGTTTTCTTCTTGTCCGGCCTCGGAGCGGATATGGATTTTATCATCAAATACGACCCTGTGAGTGATGACCTGGTCAATCTTGGATCCACAGGATTGCGCCACTGGGATCTCGAATTTTACAACGGGGAACTATATCTCAGCGGAGGTACAGACAACACGAGTCAGGGATTTTTAATTCGTGCCGACCTATCAGCATTGTCTCAAAGCAAAGTCATAGCTGACTTTGGAGCACAGTCATATGGTATCACGTCGTTTAACACGACATGTGGTAGCAATCATTTAATTGCGCTGACTTCAAAAGACTTCATTCGACTTAATCCCGAGGAGGCTTCATTTGTAAAAATTGCAATGAATGATCCGCTCTATACATTTTCTTCAGGAGCGACTTCACGGACAAGTTACCTCGGCTCATTACCTCCTCTTAAAATTGATTTTGTTGATGTGGGTGCACCACTTTGTGACTCCAGCCAGACGACAGCTGTCCAAGTATTGACGGGTCCGGGTCGATCGGGTGTAGAATACTCCATTGATGGAATCATCTATCAAAGCGCATCCAGCTTTACTGATGTTTCGGCTGGTATATATCAGATATACATCCGCGACGCCTTGGGATGTACAGATATGTCAGACCCTTTTGAAATAAAAGTATCGAACCTTTCTTTTACCACCCAATCCCAACCTGCACATTGTGGTGAGGACAATGGAGTAGTCATTCCGATAGCGACATTTTCTGACGATTCGCTTGAATTTTCAATCAATGGGACGACGTTTTTTACGGCCCCAGATTTCAATGACCTTGCGACCGGGAACTATACCATCTATGCCAGGTCCAAATCTGGCTGTATTGATAGTGTTGTCGTACTCGTAGAAGAAGTGCTAAAGCTCACACACCAAAGCACGTCCACACCTGAGCACTGTGATCTGCAAGATGGCACAATCGAGGTCATTGCAACCGGGGGTAAGGAGCCATATTCCTATACCATTGTTGCACTTCCCTTCCAGCCTGCACCCATTTTTACAGGGCTGCACGCATCAAGTTATTTAATCAGGGTCAGCGATGTACTCGGCTGCATCTCAGAGGACCTGATCGAAGTGGCCGAGGCTCCCGTGCCAGTGATAGAAGATATCATCATTCAGGATGCGCATTGCGGTATGCCCGATGGGAGTGCCGAAGTAAATGCCATATCTACATTCGGTGAGTTGGAATACGCAATCGACGGCGGCCCTTATATGAGTGATCCCATTTTTACGAATCTCGAGCCGGGCATATATACGTTGAGCGTAATAGACGCGTTCGGATGCGACACAACAACCTCTTTTATCATCCCGGCAAAAGACGGCCCCACGATTCAGAACATCTTTGTTCAACATGATTTCTGCAATTCAGCGGCGGGAAGTATTGAAATTGAAGCTACCGCAATTGCGAGCAGTCTGACGTACGCACTCGACAACGGTCCATTTACAAGCTCAACCATATTTGCCGGACTGCAATCAGACGTCTACCAGGTGACTGTGCGCGACACTTTTGGTTGCGATGCCATCGCGAGCGTCTTTCTGGACGAAGCACCGGCCCCCGTGATAGAATCTTTCGAAACTGTCGATGCCACGTGTAGTGCTTCAAACGGCTCGATACGGATCATTCAGAACACCACCATCGACGCAGAATATTCACTCAATAATATTGATTTTCAAGAGTCGTCTTTATTCACAGATCTTTCTCCCGGAGCTTACATCTTGTATTTAATAGACCAAAACGGCTGTATAGATTCCACACAGGGAAGTGTAGCGGATATTGAGCAGACAATCATACTTGACATCAATACTACAGATGAAAGCTGCGCCGGCCACGACGGTGTGTTGACTATTATTTCTGATCACGCAAATAATAATATTCAATATTCAATTGATGGGGATAATTTTGCGACAGATGCAAGTTTTAATGGCCTGACAGCTCATCATTACACGGGGTATCTAATTGATGAAAACGGCTGTATAGATTCTATGCAAATCACTGTTGAGGGTAAAAACCCAGTAGTCCTGATTGGTATGGCCACTACGCCAACCAGTTGTGGGAAATCTGACGGGACTCTTACTATTCATGCGGAAGGAGAAGTAAATATTACATTAAACAATGCAGGCACTTCCATTCCCGGTTTAATCGAAGACCTTGAGGAAGGCATCTACACGATCACGTTGACGAATGACAGCCAATGCACGCTTGATACCCTCGTCGAGATCGACGCAGTCAACTGTGATATTTATATCCCCAATGCCTTCTCGCCAAACGGTGATGGAGTAAATGAAACATTATCCCCGTTTTTCGATCCTGCGCAATTTGAATTATTACAATTTCAGGTTTTTGACAGATGGGGAAACAATGTGTTTAGCTGTAATCACCTTTGCGAGTGGGATGGCATGTATTCGGGCGAGCCCTCGCCTTCAGGAGTCTATGTCTATACCATGCAGCTTCGCAGCATAAGTGGTGATATTTCTGAGATGAAGGGAGATTTGACCCTCTTGCGCTAGAGTAGTTTTTTACGCCCTTCAGATTCCTGTTCCTTATGTATCGACGACGCGTTCAGGTTTAAAGGCATGTGGGAACTGGTAGCATACGCGAAATGAAGCCCGGAATGTATCATTTAGTTACGGGTGTCGAAGCCCCGTCGACAATTGTGAGAATGTAAGTACCAGATTTTATTTTTCGCCATTGTTGCATAAATCTCCAATGTGCACATGGAATATGGACTATTTCTGACTCTTCTATAAAATGTCCACTCCTCGCATTGATTCTGCCTTCATTATTTGGGATTGATTCATATGGACATGATCACTTTTCAAACAAGAAAAAACAGCTATGCGTACACATTTACAAATTGCTCTGATGATATGCTGCACGTTTATATTGCCAGACATTTTGACTGCACAATGCCCGGTCACGATTCCTGTAACTGATCAGCAAAGGCTTATCGACACCATGGCGCTCTATCCAAACTGTACACACTATCCAAAAACTCTGAGCATCAGTAACAGGCTCACAGACCTTACGCCGTTGAGCTCACTCAAGTCTGTAAAAAATCTTACAGTTGTTCGGGACACCATGCTTACCTCTTTGTACGGGCTGCACAATATCACACATGTCGAAGGGGATGTGCACATTGAATCATCCCCTCTCATAACAGATCTCAGCGGCTTGGCTGGCTTAACATCGGTCGGCGAAGATTTTAAAATTCAATGGATGGCCTCAATAAAAAATTTGGAAGGCCTTACAAATCTTGAAGAGGTCGGAGGCAATTTTATCATTTTCGATCTCGATGCGCTGGAAGACACCAGAGATGTGAGCAGCCTTGCATCGGTTGGTGATCGCTTTGGCATTACCGGCAATGATAAACTCACGAAAGTGGACGGATTTGGTGGACTCGGTCAAGTGGGTGGGAGGTTTACAATCAGTGGCGATGACCTTGATTCAATCGTTGGATTCAATTCTTTGGCTGTCATTGACGACTGGGTCAATGTGAATGCAGCCAAATACATTAATCTGGATGCGCTCACCCACGCAGGTAGTAGCATCTTAATAAATGGTGCCATAACTGTGTCTTTCGAAAACTTAACATCTATTGAAAGTAGATTCTCATCCGGACAATTGCTCGAAAATTTATTGGGAATGAACAAGCTCGTTGAGGTAGGTGGAAGCATTGTTTTTAATCAATTAAATCTCGAGACAATACCCGACTTCACGAGCCTGACTTCTATCGAAGGGAGCCTGGACATATCGGACGTTAAGAGAATTACAGCCATCAATGGATTCAACGCACTGACTTCGATACAAGGAGATCTCGTGATACGCGGCTACGAATCCCCCACCGTTGAAATAAAAGGATTTAATGCTCTTGAGACGGTAGGCGGGGAGTTTAAATTCGAAGGGAATAAATTTCTTGAGACAATATCGGGGTTTGAAAGCCTCAAAACAATAGGAGGAGATCTGAAAATCTGGTCAAATTCGGTTCTCGACGAGTGTGACGTGTTGTGCCCTATCCTCGAAGGTGGGGGTGTCGCAGGAAATATTTTCATCTTGGGAAATGCCGGTTCTTGCAATAGTGAAAACGTGCTCATTGAATCATGCAACAAGCCATTTCAGCACATGATGCTGCTTGATGCCAATCCGGAATTGCTGAGTGGGTTTTTCTTCTCCATAGATAACGTCACAGAGCTGGACAAAGAGGATCTGCTCACTTATGACGATCTCATACGCGAGTCTGTAGCTGCAGACGGTATCACTCAGGTCGTTTTGATTGCCCAATACAGCGTGCCTGGTGAAGTGACATTTGAATACAACGGCAAGTCCCTCCAGAACCCCTGGGGTACGGCTACCTACGAACAAGATGGCTTGTACTATGCCTTTGCACTCCTGGATGCACCCGAATCATTTCCGGAAGAGGGCTCACTGCCAAGGTCGCCAAATACACCTTCCACAGCGGAAATCACCATACAAGTGATGCACGACGGTCAGTCCGAAACACAGGACGAAGTCCCTGTCACCATCCTGCGGCCACCTGTAATCCTCGTCCACGGTACTTACTCCAATCCAGACGCATGGACCCGAAAATCTGAGGAAATGAGCATGAAAGAAGCACTGACAGAAGCCGGGTTTGATGTCTTTCTCGTTGATTATGAAACCACGAATGGCAGCGGCTCTTTTTTATACTCTTCTTCCTTTGAGGCCAATTCCAGTGTCATATGGGAAAATGAAGGGGGTATTGAGGAGGCCCTTGACTTTTATCGAAACACCCGGATGACTGCGGTAACCCAAGTTGATATCATCGGTCATAGCATGGGAGGTATCCTGCCACGTGTCTATGCTTCCGATCACTTTAATGACACATACAAACGCAAGGAAAATTTCATGGCCGGCGACATCAACCGGTTGATCACACTTGCAGGTACGCACTTTGGATCACACCTTGGTGAAATGCAATTATACCTGGAAGGTGTAAACATCATCGATGTGGGTCTGCTTGGGTGGTTGTCAAGCGGCGCAGCTCTGACAGCTGCATGGCTCAACGGGGCGTCACCGACCGAGGCACTTATTGATCAATTACCACCTTCATCTCAGGAAAATGCATTGTATCAAATTGGCCGGACGCAAATACCCTCGCACGCCATCACCCTGTCAGTGCCAAAAGGCCAACTCAAAGATCCAGTCCACGACCCGGAGGAGGAATATTACAAACTGTATAATTACTTGTCGATGCTCTTTTATTATAACGCGGCTATGACAGAGGACTATCTCGATAGTAAACTTGTACTCTGCGAGAGCGACGTAAAATCAGATGTTACCAAAGGTGGTGTCAAGCCAAAGGATCTATACCCACATTTATCAGAAGAGCAGATATTTAAAGGGATGTTTATCGATGCCATTGATCTGGAAGGTGAGATTTTTGAAATCATGGATGGGGAGTGGGATTTGCCAACTGACATAGAGGTCTTTAAGCATATCACAGCCGAAACAGGAATGAGTGACTGGGATCCCCTGATTGACATTTTTGTGGCAAATGCCGATCCTGTGGATGTGGCAGCTGATCTCTTTATCGATTACATCACGCCTGATCCCCCTGAAAATCCAGCCCCACAAGAGGATATTGTCGAAGCGTTGCGATTTATGATTTTCAATAATGATGACAATGATGGTACAGTCCGCGTGGAGAGCCAAAGCGGTGAACTGGAGAAAGAGTGCGAAGATTGTGTCACAAACCTGGAAAACGTCCTGCATGGTCCGGCACCACAATACAGTGTGGTCCAAAATCGCATTGTTGAACTTCTCTCCAGAGGCATGGATCATTTTGCCCCGGATGGTTTTCCGGCAGCGACTCACCTCCAAACCCTTTACTATCCACCGACAAATATTGACTCTCCGGATGACAAACCGAAAATAAGTCCACTGTGCCAGACAGGGATGGTGAGCCGCCATGCGGAGGCATTTACTCGCGTGGCAGATGAGGAAAATATCGTCATCATCGTTCGACCAGTCAACCCGGATGCTACCATACTTATCCAACACGGTGCAGCCACCAAAGAAATGGACGTCAAACCCAAAAGCGCAAACTGGGGTCCACAAAAAGGCTATTTACCAGTCAACCAACGCTACAGCAAGCTATCTGACATATACTCTGGCGCTGAGCGCGACAATAAAATAATGGAGTACACAACAAAGTCAATGGAGAATATTAGCTCGGGATTGACGGTAGGCAGGCAACTCAAAGTCACGGCTTGCAATACTGAATATTTTGTGCGCGTGGACAGCGCATTTATTATTGACGATCCGCTGGAATCTGTCAAAGATGAGGTCGTCCTCGTACCCGTAAATGATCCCACAATGGTCTGTACATGGGGCGACATGTTTGACAAGGACAAACCCGTCAAAAGCGAGGATTGCAAATCGATCACGAGCTTCAATAGATTGGGGCCATTCGAAGTCATGGCGACACCCAGAGAATTAGAAACGGATGGTACCGAGAAGTTCCTGACGGCCGATTATGATTTGCTGATGATTGGATTTTATAAAGGAGAAAACAATCCATACAATCCCCCGACTGACATTTCATTTAAAGAGGGTGTTGGCCAGATTACACCGGAACAGCAGGACCTGCTTAAAATTTTGAATCAGGCTGTCGAGGATACCGGTCACAAAGGTGGTGATGTCTCTCATCATGGTCCGGAAAATCAATTCAGTAAATCACCGTACGTGGACTATCCACTCACTGTTTTTCTGCCGGGGGACAAGGATGTTCCTGGAGATGGAGAAATTCGCATTATCCGCAAGGGAACGAACCCGGGATTTCGCGATGCCGACCTTAAGAGGCTTGTCAATCAAATGCGTAAAAAGGGATATGACTTGTACGACAATACTACTGCTCCGGGATGGAAATGGACATGGAATACAGACATCGATGGATTCGAACTTGAGGATTCACCTGAATTGAACGATGATGTAGATGAACTCCCGATCCGTGATTGTGACCGCAAACCCGGTGCTCCTTCCCAGAATGCCGAATGTCCGCCGCCATCAATCTTGGAAGGCGTTCTTGCACAGCTTCCTGCCGAAAGCACGCCCAATCGTCCTGTTCTTGAAGTCGAACTATGGCCCAATCCAGTCTATACGTCAGATGTCACATTGACAATGACGACATCTTCAGAAATCACGGTAAGATGGAAAATCATAGACGCCATCGGAACGGTACGGCTTGCAGGTAAATTAGTCCTTCCAAAGGGTGAGTCTGTAGATCAAATACACATGACAGGACTGGAACCCGGGATGTATCATTTCATAACAAGTGACGGTGCCTCAAAAACGTTTGTGAGAATGTGAGGTGGGGTCGTGAAGAGGCTATCAGGTCCCCTCCTGCTCTCCTACTGGCTCGTGCACCGTGCTGAGAACACCCTTTGAGCCATAAATTGAGATATATAAAGGCTTCTCGTACCGAATGGTGTTGATAATCTCATTGAGTCGGTCAAAGGTAAAATACAACTGTAGAGAACCGTTGGGGAGTACTTCTGCATCAGGCGCTTCTCCATCAACAAATTTGACAAACCCTACTGTACGATCTCCCATGAAACAAGTGATCACAGCCTTCTCGGCATTTCCGTGCTGTTGGTGATGATAGATAATGTAATTATCAAATTCTGTACTGCTCATACCTTCAAATTTTTGAGGTGCGGAAAATAGGCTTTATTCACACAGAATTCGCATTTGCGGCTTGCAAATGGCAAAAATGTCAGAACTCATCAAAAGCTCCCACTACCCCCTCAACGCCTCGACCTGATCTACTGTCTTTGGAATTGACGGCCCGAGCACACGTTGATCGGTTTCTGTGACGAGCACATTTTCCTCAATGCGTATCCCTCCAAAATCCCGATACGCATTCACTTTGTCGTAATTGATAAACTCAGTGTGCTTCCCTTCCTTCTGCCACATATCAATCAATGCAGGAATAAAATAAATGCCGGGCTCAACAGTAAGCACATGACCTGGTCGCAATGTTTTGCCAAGTCGTAAATATGCGGTTCCGAACTGATCACTGCGCGTGACACTCTCGTCATATCCAACCATATCCTCCCCCAGCCCTTCCATATCATGGACATCCAATCCTATCATGTGACCCAATCCATGCGGAAAAAACAAGGCATGGGCCCCTGCTGCAACGGCCTCATCAGCGTTTCCTGTCATCAGGCCCAGACTGATCAGACCATCTGCAATAATCCGTGCGGCCAGTTGATGTACATCCTTGTAGGCTTGTCCCGGGCGACATGCGTTTATCCCTTTTATCTCGGCTTCCAGCACGATTTCATAAATATGCTTTTGTTTTTCTGTGAATGTCTTGCTCACTGGAAATGTTCTGGTGATGTCTGCTGCGTACAGCATTCTGTTTTCACATCCGAAGTCTCCCAAAATCATATCGCCCTCTTTAATTACGTGATGATGATCATGATTGTGGAGAATATGCCCGTCTTTGGTTAAAATCATACCATAGGCGAGTTGACATTGGTTTGCCAGGGCAATGCCCTGCGCGATACCGGCGATATTGGCTTCTGTCATGCCTGGCTTGGCCGATTTCATCGCGTGAATGTGCATTTGGGCTGTAATACCAAGGGCTTCTTCCATTTGCTCAATCTCCCTGGCCTCCTTGATCTCACGTTGACTTATCACTGATTTGATCAAGATCTCCGACGGTTTTACCGAACAATCACCATGTTCTGTAACTTTCTGCAACAACGTAAAGTGTTCTGTGCGATATGGTGGAAGACAATGCACTGCGCGCCCGTCACATTTGGTGAGCAATTCAGAAGCAGGTCTGACATTGCTAATTCCCACGCGATCGGCGAGCTCCTTGAGAGATGGCTGAGGGCCCATCCAGACGACATGCTCCATTGTAGCCTCGTCTCCAAACAATGTAGATTCTCCGGATACACAGTCAATCACGAGATTGAGGCCAGGCATATTCAGCCCTGCGTAATACACAAAATTGCTGTCCTGTCTAAACGGATAATAATTGTCCTGATAGTTTATCGGGCTATTGTTATTACCCGCTATAAGTATGACATCGCTGCCTACAGATTGTGCAAGTGTCTTTCTCCTGTCTGTGTAAACTGAAGCCTCAAAAAGGTATTGCATTGCTTTTTCATTTTGTGGATCTAGAAAAAAAACCGATGATTACACCGCCCTGAATAAGCACTGCTTTACCATCCGGTTTATATCTCACAAGATAGTCGAAAGCACGTATCTTACCCCTATGAATGACCTTCGGATTCTCACAATGCACCCAACTGGCAAACAGGGTGTCAACATACAACGGGACAGGTATAACTATACAGATGCGTTTTTTGCATTACCGATAATATCCCCAACTATCTTCTCCGCATGATCCTTCGCATTTTCAATAAAAAACTTATTGGTTTTCATACCGCCGCATACGACTCCCGCCAGGTAAATACCCGGAACCGTTGAGAGATGCGTATCGTCGTTATAAATAAGCATTTGCAGACCGGTTTCCTCCTTTTCTATTCCGATCTTTTTGAGGAATGAAAAATCAGGCTCGTAACCGGTCATTGCAAGCACAAAATCGTTTTCAATGGTTTTTTGTCCGTCAGGTGTATTAAATGTGATCGTTTTTTCACCAATTTCCTGGACAGTGGAGTTAAAATGCGCTGTGATCGATCCCTCCTTGATTCGATTTTCAATATTTGGTTTGATCCAGTATTTGACACGGCGTCCAATCTCGCCCTCGCGTACGATCATGGTCACACCAGCTCCTTTATGATATAGCTCAAGGGCGACATCGCAGCCTGAGTTGGCAGCTCCTATCACCGCTACCTTTTGGCCTACATACGGATGCGGCTCATCATAGAAATGCTTGACTTTGGGTAGATCTTCACCGGGCACATGCATGAGGTGAGGGTAGTCATAAAATCCTGTCGCAATGACCACGTGCCTTGCGGCATACGTACTTGCATCCGTCGTAATTTTAAAATCTCCGGGCTCTCCCGTGACATCCTCTACGCATTCATAGTACCTGATGTCCAGTTGCCAGGCTTCCTGAACACGACGGAAGTATTCAAGCGCTTCTCTCCGCGTTGGCTTATCCTGATGAGAAATAAACGGTACCTCGCCAATTTCAAGTAGCTTGGAAGTAGAAAAGAACGTCATATTCGTCGGAAAGCGATAGACCGTATTTACGAGCATACCCTTCTCGATAATCAGGCAACTCAGCCCTTTCTTTTTTGCTTCAATACCAACCGTCATTCCAATTGGTCCAGCTCCTACAATGATGATATCAAACACGTGTCAATTCTTTACTTTAAAGGAACAAAGATAACAGTCAAATCAAAGTGACGGTAAGCTGCTATAACGACACTTAAGAGACAAGAACCAGACCGCATTTTACGTATATTTGGTCATTCCCCCCTCCTATCGAATCAAATCTATGCAGGCTTAACCTGAACACTATGAGATTAGTTATTTCGGTCCTTTTTATTGTTGCCTTTTCTACCTCGCAAGCACAACAAACATCGGGAATATGGAGCGATCAGCAGGAAGCACGGATAAATACGACAGGAGGCCGGAATATTATTCCTGATGTATACCGCACATTGCACGCTGATATTACTCCACTGCTCAACGCACTTGAGAATGCACCTGATGAGAGCATTACACCACCACAAGCGAGTACCACGAGACTCCGAATTCCCAGACCTGAGGGAGGTTTTGACATCTTCAAAATTGTAGAATATGCCATGATGGAACCCGGTCTCCAGGCGAGGTTTCCGGAGATCAGAACATATCGCGGTGTTGATATTTCGAACCCGTATAAAACAATTCGATTGCAATGGACTGTACATGGATTTGGCGCAATGGTCTCTGGTGACAAGGCGGGAAAATACTTTGTCGTACCGTACGCACGACGCAATCAGTCAGATTATATCAGCTATTACAAAAAAGACTACAGGGCTGTCGGAGATCCGTTTCAATGTCACTTTAAAAATGATAAAACAAGCACTTCGCGACCGACCATTGAAAACCGTATATCGGGAGATTGCACATTCAGGTCATACAGGCTTGCAGTTGCCACTACCGGTGAGTATGCCAATTTTCATGACGCATCGAGTTCAAGTGATGTGGATACCCTCCTGTCTGCGGTGGTCATAGCCGTAAATCGTGTAAATGAAGTGTATGAGAGGGATGTTGCAGTTCGGATGATCCTGATCGAGACGACCACGAGCGTGTTTTACTACGACGGAGTTACTGATCCGTACACTAACGGAAATGGAAGTGCAATGCTCGGAGAAAATCAGGCAACCATTGATGCAGAAATTGGCTCTGCGAATTATGACATCGGCCATGTATTCAGTACCGGAGGTGGAGGTGTTGCCACGCTCAATGCGCCGTGTATAAATACTAGAAAGGCCAGAGGAGTCACGGGACAGAGCAGTCCGATAGATGATCCTTTCTACATCGATTATGTGGCTCACGAGATGGGCCATCAGTTTGGGGCCAATCACACACAAAACAATAGTTGTAACCGGAATAATCCGACAGCAATGGAGCCAGGAAGTGCCTCTACAATCATGGGGTACGCTGGTATATGCAATCCAAATGTGCAAGCACATAGCGATGATTACTTTCACGGAATCAGCATCCAGGAAATTCGGAATTATATCAGTTCTGGCAATGGGGACAACTGTGATGTGCCGATCATCTGGTCAAATAATGCCCCGGTGATAAGCCCCGGCTCTGATTACACGATTCCTGTTTCCACTCCCTTTATGCTTATTGCAGATGTGTTGGACATGGATGGAGACCCCATTCGCTACCTGTGGGAGCAATGGGATAATGAGGTAGGGAGTATCATGCCTCCCAACCCGACAAATACCCAGGGCCCCTTGTTCAGGTCTTTTGATCCGGACAGTGTGCCAATCAGGGTATTTCCAAAAATGCAGGACATTGTGAACGGGACAACATCAGATTGGGAAGTCTTGCCATCGGTATCAAGAAATATGGATTTTCGCATCACCGCAATCGACTTTCACAATGCTGTGGCAGGTTGCTCCGATGAAGATAATATCAATGTTACCACTGACGCCACCGCCGGACCATTTCTCGTCCTTGGACCAAATAGCTCCGCAGACTCATGGACCGAAGGACATTTTGTCGACGTGACATGGGATGTGTCAAACACTGATGGTCCTGGAGTAAACTGCAATTCGATTGATATTTTCTTGTCTCGTGACGGAGGCTATACATATCCGGATACTCTTGCGATTGATGCTCCAAATAATGGCATGGCCTCCATCGAGGTCCCGGTTGGCATCACGACACAAGCTCGTGTGATGGTGCGTGGATCGAACAATATCTTTTTTGATATCTCTGATGAAGATTTTGAAATACTCACCGGTACTGTTGATTATGCGCTCAATGCATCCCCAGCCTTGATCCAGCTCTGCGAAATCGATCCATTTACGGACGTGAGGTTTCATATCGCTGTAATCTCAATAAACGGTTATGTCGAACCAGTCACACTCACTATAGACTCTCTGCCTGTTGGAGCGGTGGGCATCCTTACTTCAACTGTCGTTTCACCCGGAGACACAGTCATACTTAAAGTAGGCAATGTAGGCTCCGTGGCATTTGGATCTCATGAAATAGTCATTTCGGGATCCAGCCTGGCAGGTAGCAAGCAAGTGCGTATGCAACTGGACATCGTCGATACAAATGCTGTAACAATCCTGCATTCTCCTTTGAATGACACAATCGAAGTTGACCTGAATCCAGAATTGCTCTGGGCTGGAAATGAAACGGAATCAACATATCAGGTTGAATTGGCTACTGACACGCAGTTTATAGATGTCATATTTGCGACCACTACGCTAGATACGTCACTTGTCGTTGATACGGTATTAGGTGCAAGCACTGAATATTTCTGGCGCGTGCGCAGGAATACTTCATGTCATACCGGGCCGTGGTCAGCCATTTTCAGTTTCACGACGGTTGACATTTTCTGCTTTGAGATGGCAAGTGCCGATGTTCCGAAGGTCATATCTTCCTCAGGATCACCGACTGTCGTTTCTGAATTGTTGATGATAGATGGAGGTATCATTTCAGACCTGAATCTCCTTGACCTTGATATATCGCACACCTGGGTGGCAGATCTCGATGTGCGTCTCACCAGCCCAATTGGTACAGAGGTCATTTTATTTAACAGCATATGTGGCAGCGATAACGATGTGGACCTGAATCTGGATGACGATGCATTTGGAGACCCGCCTTGTCCACCAAACGACGGGGGAACATATCAACCCCAGGGTCTGTTTTCTGATTTTAATGGAGAAAACGTCCGGGGTGATTGGATTTTGACGGTAAATGACCTTGAAAACAATGATGGTGGAAGCTTACACTCATGGTCGATCGAAGTGTGTGTGACTAATTTCTCATGTAATAAAGTAGTGATCAACACGGATTCTGACGGTCCTGGATCGTTAAAGCAGGTTCTGGAATGTGCTCAGTCAGGTGATACTGTGACTTTTCACTCTGATCTTGCGAACAGTACGTTCAGTATCGACAGCACTATTGTTCTGTCAGAAAGTATCACAATAATGGGACCCGATTCCGGTGAGATGTCGATTGACGGAGGTCAATTAGCCCGAACTCTTACAGTTTTAACAGGGGCCCATGTTGAGCTGATAAATTTTAGAATCGGTGCAGGCACGGGCCTCGTTGGCGGTGCGATACTCAATGAAGGCAGTCTGATATTGAGGAATATCACGATTTTTAATACGCACAACCTTCCATTTCAAACTACTGTTGAAAATAACGGTCCGTTGGTTTTATTCGGTGATTGTGTGATTGAGCAATAATCCGTTTCGTAATGTGACAATAAAATCTTACATTCGGCGGTCTCTAAAAAACTTGGAGACAATCCATAAATAAGAACTATGGGTAGCCGATGCTTTTGCGTCGGCTTTTTATTCTACCCCATATCTATCTGCCAAACTACTGGCAATACGTAATACACCATCAGCGTCAGAATTAGAATTGACACCAGGTTCAGCCAGATTCCCGTACGCACCATATCCTGCATTCGGAGATATCCTGAGCCAAAGACGACGGCATTTGGAGGAGTGGCAACCGGCAACATGAACGCACATGAAGCAGCCAGAGTCGCAGCGACCATTAACATATACGGGTGTACATTGATCGCAACAGCCAGCGAGGCCAAAATCGGCAGGATCATTGAGGCTGTTGCCACATTTGATGTGATCTCAGTGAGGAAATTGACAATTGTAATCAGAATGAGCAGGAGCAAGAAGAGGTGTACGCCCTGAAGCAAAGTCATCTTGGTCCCGATCCACTCAGCGAGGCCGGAGTGCTGAAAGCCCGCAGCGAGTGCCAGTCCACCTCCAAACAGGAGCACGATACCCCAGGGAATCTTGACTGCAGTCTTCCAGTCCATGAGCTTTTTACCTTCGATACCTGACGGGACGATAAACAGAGCGATAGCCCCTATGATCGCAATGATGGTGTCGTTGAGGCCCGGAAGCCAGCTACTAAATACAAACGAACGCAGAATCCAGCACAAAGCCGTAAGTCCAAATACGATTGATACAGCCTTTTCCTGGCGCGTGAGAGCCCCCAATGCCTTGTGCTGTTTGGCAATTTCCTTTCGCCCTCCGGAAAAGCGCTCAGTTTTCATTTGAAAAGCGACGCGCGTGAGGTAGAACCAACTTATGACAAGGAGGATAATTGAGATGGGCAGACCAAAGGTAAACCACTCGAAAAATGTGATCTCCTTACCGTATATCTCTTCCACAATACCTGCCAGAACAAGATTTGTGGGAGTGCCAATCAGTGTTGCTATGCCACCGATGGATGCAGAATAGGCAATGGATAACATAAGGGCCTTTCCAAAACTGCTTTTGTCATTCGCACCCAACTGATGCACGATCGCCATACCGATAGGCAACATCATAACAGAAGTGGCGGTATTTGAAATCCACATAGACAGTCCGGCGGTGGCCAGCATAAATCCCAGAATGATCCTTGGAAGATTTGTACCGATCCGATAGATAATATTTATCGCGATGCGCCGGTGCAGATTCCAGCGTTCGATTGCAACGGCGATGATAAATCCACCGATATAAAGAAAGACGAGCGGATGCCCGTAAGCCTCCGTTGTCTCGCGAATCGGTAAAGCACCTGTCAGCGGAAACAAAACAATTGGGAGCAAGGAGGTCACCGGGATCGGAACAGCTTCCGTAATCCACCATGTGGCAATCCACAGCGTACCGGCAAAAATGTTATGTGCTGAGGCGCTCATCCCCTCAGGGTGAACCCATAGCTTTATCACTATAAATAATAATGGACCCAATATCAGGCCCAGCTTTTTTACGCTCATTTCAAGTTGCCGTTCTTTTACTTCGCTTCAAGGTATCTGAAATACTTCTATGCGAGGTTAACAATTCCAAAGTTTTATCTTGGAGTGTTCAATTCTCAAAAACATAGCACAAAATGACCAGACTGAATATCACCCTGATTGCCTTTTGCATGCTCCTCGCATATCATTCTGAAGGCCAAAAGAATAAGAAAGAAACACAAACCGAACCAACGACTGAAGTTCAGGATACATTCGATGCCTCCTTGCTTGATGCAATGCAGTGGCGGTGCATTGGCCCATTTCGGGGTGGAAGAGCGACCACCGTATGCGGCGTTGTGCAAAACACTGAGACCTATTATTTCGGATCCGTGGGAGGTGGCGTGTGGAAGACAACGGATGGCGGGTATCGCTGGCACAATGTCACGGACGGTCAGTTGGAAACGGGTTCTGTAGGTGCAATCGCGGTTGCCCCATCTGATCCAAATGTGATCTATGTGGGTATGGGTGAGGCGCCGATAAGAGGGGTCATGACTTCTTCCGGAGACGGAGTTTACAAATCTACTGATGCTGGCATCTCCTGGCATCATGTCGGTTTGGACAATACGATGCAGATATCGCAGATTACTGTCCATCCGGACAATCCGGATATCGTGTATGTTGCAGCACAGGGAAATCCCTATGGCCCATCTGAAGATCGTGGAGTGTACCGGTCTACTGATGGTGGCGTCACATGGTTTAAGGTGCACTATGTGGATGAGAATACCGGTGTCTCGGCGCTGAGTATTGATATGCGTAATCCGCGTGTACTCTACGCGGCATATTGGGATCACACAAGACTCCCCTGGTATATGCGCAGTGGTGGAGAAGGTAGCGGTATCTGGAAATCATCAGACAGTGGAGAAAGCTGGGTGCTCCTGACCAATGGATTGCCTGATTCCATCATGGGGAAGATTGGTGTATCGGTATCGCCCGCAAATTCGAATACGGTCTATGCGATCATCGAATCCGAGCAGGGGGGCTTATACCGGTCAGACGATGCTGGCAAGTCGTGGGCACTGATCAATGACGACCGCATCTTAAGGGCTAGAAGCTGGTATTACATGCATGTTTTTGCAGACCCTGAAGACGTGAATACAGTGCACATTATGAATGCGCCTTACATGCGCAGTACCGATGGTGGTAAAACATTCACAAGAATAAACACACCGCATGGCGACAATCATGCACTCTGGATCAATCCAAATGATCCGGATATGATGATCAACGGAAACGACGGCGGAGCAAATGTAAGTTTTGACAATGGTCGCACGTGGAGCACTCAAAACAATCAGCCCACTGCGCAGTTTTATCGGGTCAATGCTGATAATCAATTCCCATATCGTGTCTATGGCGGGCAGCAAGACAATTCTTCGGTATCTATTTTGAGCAGAACGGACAACCGGGGAATCGCCAATAGTGATTTTCACCAGGTTGGTGGATGTGAAAGCGCATACTGTGCCTTTGACCCGGATGATCCGCGCCTTGTCTATGCTGGCTGCATTCAGGGAATCATCACTGAATATGATGTGGCACTTGAGTCCACAAAGGATATCATGGCCTATACAGATCTCGGGCTCGGGAAAAATCCAAAGGACATGAAGTACAGATATAACTGGAATGCACCAATCATCATGTCTCAGCACAACACAGATGTGATCTATCACTGTGGTAATGTCGTCTTGCGATCTGAAGACAGAGGCTTGAGCTGGACAGAGGTCAGCCCTGATCTGACAAGAAATATCGCCGAACATATCGATTGGGGAGGCGGTCCGATTACAAACGAAGGAGCGGGTGGTGAAAACTATCACACGATCATGTACCTCGCCGAATCGCCTGCCGATGCAAATGAGCTCTGGGTGGGAACGGATGATGGATTGGTGCAGATCACGCGTGACGGAGGAGCATCATGGACTGATATTACACCTTCTGGTATAGAGGAAGGCATCGTTAATGCCATAGACCTCAGTGTACACCATCCGGGGACTGCATATATCGCTTACACGCGATATAAATTCGGTGATTTCACACCCTATGTGTATATCACCACGGACTATGGTCAGACCTGGCACAATGCGAGGCACGGTATTGAAGACAAATGCCATGTCCGGGTGGTGAGGGAAGACAATGAGGTCGCCGGTTTGCTTTATGCCGGTACGGAACGAGGCATGTTCATGTCATGGGACAATGGAAGTAATTGGGAGCGTGTACAATTAAATCTGCCGATCGTCCCTATCACCGATATCAAAGTACATCACGGCGACCTGATTATTGCCACTCAGGGCAGGGCATTCTGGATTTTGGATGATCTCACCCCGATCAGAAACTGGCAGAACATTGACAAGGATACATTTGCTTCTTTGCCGTCCCGTGATGCATACCTGTGGGGGGGTAGTCGAAATGATGATCTGCGAAATATGGGAACAAATCCTGACCGGGGTATTGTCACCTATTTTTATTCTCCAGCGGCTGACACGAATGTTACAATTTCAATAATAGATGCATCCGGCAATATGATTCGCGAGTTTAGTACAGATGCAGAGGAGAAGGGAAATAAACTGACAGTCAAAAAGGGTCTTAATAAGCATGTGTGGAATATGCAACGCGAAGATCTTAAAAATGTAAAAGGTCTCATGACATTCGGTGGGACTGAGGGTACGCGTGTAGGGCCTGGAGCCTATAAAGTCAATATTACCTGCGGTGAAGTCAATAATGTGTCATACGCTATCAACATCTCTGATGACCCACGTAGTAACATAAGTACAGAGGCTCACCAGGAGAAACAGGAATTACTCAATACATTGTACTATGCAACCCAAGAGGTATTTGATGAGGTTAAAAACATCAGGCATGTGCGTAGTCAGATAGCATCTTTTCAGGAACGCGACGGTGTCGAGGCGGATTCGATTTTATTTAATAAAGGAAAAATTATTGTCTCAACCCTGGACAGTCTTGAAAAAACAATAGTGCAGACAAAACAGCAGACATTTCAGGATGTCATTAATTTTCCCAATCAGGTAGATGGCCAGCTCATGCATATTCAGGGCGTAATAGATGGATCCTATCCACCCATCACTCAAGGTCAAAAAGACAGGGCTGGTGACATTATGGAAACATGGAATGCAAAGCGTGCATTTATTCATCAGTATTTATCGACCGAACTTGTCGAGTACAATAATTTAATTCGCGAACGCGATGTACCGTTTATTGCACCGATGGCACCTGAAGTGGCTAAGAAAAAATCGAAGACATAAGCATCAAACTTCCATTGACTCACCTTCACGTCCTATGATGACTGGAAAGCTCTGTTTGCCGCATTCGTAGTCCTCGTACATCTGTTCGAGACATGCGTCTGTATGTGAAGGGTCATGATGAAACATGACGAGTTTTCTGGCATTGGCCGTTTTTGCCATTTGAATGGCATGAGTCACAGTACTATGGCCCCAACCGATGCATTGCGCGTACTCCTGATCTGTAAATTGCGCGTCGTGAATCAGCAAATCGGTTTCATGTACGAGATCATAGCCCGATGTCCATTTAGGTGATTGTGGAAAATCACGACTCGCCAGTGCTGGTTCGTGGTCAGGAATATATGTCAATACACGATTGCCATCAGTGATGCGATATCCCAATGTCGGTCCGGGGTGACAGATATATTTTCCCATGACCGTCAATGTGCCTATTTGCATAGGCTTCATTGGCATGTTCTCCATTGTCAGATCACATTGAAAATCTCTGATACGGACTGGAAACAGGGGCGGTGACAGATAGCGATTGAGCCTCTGTACCAAAGGCGACGGACCACTGGGGCCCCACATCTTAATGACTCTCCCTTTCTTGAAAAATGGCGTGAAAAAGCCCAGACCCTGGATGTGATCCATGTGCAGGTGTGTAAGCAAAATGTGAATCGTGTCGTACTTATCCAGTATTCCGCTTT
>QMOR01000006.1 GCA_003648285.1 Bacteroidota bacterium | reverse complement strand
GATCATCTACTCCAGTGTCTTCGCCTATGTAGCGGTTGGGATCACCCACATTGGATTGCCCGGGCTTACCTGTAGCCTCGACACGTATCACACGCCAGCCGAGTTGGGCAAAACGCTGTGTCGCATACGGTAGTGTAAGCGCCTGTTCTAAACTCAATATTGTTTTTCGCTCAATCATTAATTACTGGACACCTTCTCTTTTGAATACTAATTATTTTTTCTTCAAATATTCCTCGTTAAGAAAAGTACCTGAAGACACTGATTTTAGTTATTATTTAATTTCACTCATGTTTTAATTCAACAGTAATTCTTACATCCATTAAAAGAATATCGGCTCATCAAATTCTCCATACTCGTCCTTTAGCACCTTTACGATTTCTCCCACAGTAGCATATTCCTTTACCGCGGCAATGATTGCAGGCATGAGATTCTTGTCGGCCTTTGCATCCATGCGCACTGCCTCCAGCTTCTGTGTTACCACTTCATTATTTCGTGTTTCCTTTATCTTCTTCAGTTTGAGAACCTGTTTCTCTGCTGCCGCTTCATTGTACTGATGGAAGTCTACAGGTTTGGGATCCTCTTCATGGCTAAAAATATTCACGCCCACTTTGGGCACTTTGCCTTCCTGAATGCCCATTTCACGTTCGTACGCCTGACGTGAAACTGACTCCTGAATTTTGCCTGTGGCTACTGCATTCACAATGCCACCCCATTCATCCACCTTGGTCATCTCGTCCCGTATCTCTTTTTCGAATCGGTCGGTAAGTGCCTCCACGTAATAACTCCCTCCAAGTGGATCGACTGTATCGCAAATCCCCATTTCATGGATCATGATCTGCATCGTGCGCAGGGAGATTTCGGCGGCCTTTTCTGTCGGGATGGTGTAAGCTTCGTCATAACTGCACAGCGCCATGGTCTGTGTTCCCGAAAGCGCAGAGATGAGGGCATAGTATGCGCTCCGGATAATATTATTCTCAGGCTGTTCCTTTGTAAGGCCACCCCCGCCCCCACCTGCGATCATGCGCAGCCAGCAACTCTTGTCGTTTTTGGCGCCGTATTCCTCACGAACGATCCTGGCCCATAGACGCCTTCCGGCCCTGAACTTTGCAATCTGCTCGAAAAAATTGCCGTAGATGTCAAAATTATATGATAGCCGCGATGCAAAATCGTCAATGTCAATACCTCTTGAAAGCGCGCTATCTGTATAAGCTTTGGCGATACAAAATGCATAAGCCATCTCCTGAACCGGATTTGCCCCACTCTCGCGAATGTGGTACCCACAGACACTCACTGGGCTGTATTTGGGTACATTTTCAGCACAATACTCGATGGTATCTACTACAAGTTTCACGGACTTGTCGACAGGAAATATCCAAGTACCCCTTCCGATGAATTCCTTGAGAATATCGTTTTGCGCTGTTCCTCGAAGTGTGTTAATGTCGTAGCCTCTTTTTTCTGCCATGGCGAAATACAGTGCCATGAGCACGATAGCGGAGCCATTAATTGTCAGTGATACAGTGATTTTGTCCAGGTCGATGCCCTCGAAAGCAGTTTCAAAATCATCAAGCGTATCCACGGTCATACCCACACGGCCAACTTCACCCAGGGCTGCGGGATCATCTGAATCAAGACCGCATTGAGTTGGCAAGTCAAATGCTACATTCAGGCCGGTTTGCCCATTTTTTATCAGAAAGTGAAATCGTTCATTGGTCTCTTCGGGGGTAGCGAAACCCGCATACTGGCGAATGGTAAAAGGCCGTTTGCGATACATCGTCTTATGTATGCCCCGCGTAAAAGGGTACTCGCCGGGCATTTCATTTTGAATGTCTGAATCTTTAATATCATCGGCGGTATATATCGGATCGACTTCAATCCCGGATTCCAGATAAACTGGTTTTACATCCAGATCTGCGGCCTTCTTTCCCGACTTGCTCACGGATGGCGCTGTTTTAATTTCACTCATGCCTGCACGTTTAGTGTATTAAAAAATTCCACAACTTCGATCACTCTTGTACCGGTGGGAAAAGCAGCTGTTGCACCTAACTGTACAAGTGCCTCCACATCACCTGCGGGGATATTGCCTCCGATGACCCATGGAATATTCAGGGCTTTGTCCGTCATCTCCTCATTCATTCTATTACACAGGATCAGGTGTGTGCCGCTCAGGATGGATAGGCCGATCACGTCTACGTCATGCTTTTGAGCCATGCTTACGATCTCTTCGATGCTTTTCCGAAGGCCGGTATATACTACGTTGAAGTCTGCATCTATCAAGGCGTGGGCGAGTACTTTTACGCCAACGTCATGGCCGTCTAATCCTGGTTTTGATAAGAGAATTTTCATTTAGTTTTCATTGCTTAATACGATTACTGAGGCGATTGCTCCCGGGCCACCGATGTTGTGTGTGACGCCGGTTGTTGCCCCTTCTACTTGTCGGTCACCGGCTCTGCCTCTTAAGTGCGCAGCCACCTCCACTACCATCCTCACACCGGTTGCACCTACGGGATGGCCACATGAGAGAAGACCACCGCTGACATTCACAGGAGTTTCTCCACCCAGCATTGTGGCTTTTCCTCTTATCAATTCTTTTGCTTCTCCCTTTTTGCACAACCCTAAATCTTCGTACGTCAGCATTTCCACTATCGAAAAACAGTCGTGGACTTCTACAAGATCGATCTGGTCCATGGGGTTGGTAATACCAGCCTGAGTGTATGCCATGTTTGCGGCATTTTGAGTTGCCTTAAAGGATAGAAAATCGTGATGTGGATCGAAGAAAGGAAGGTCCCATCCCGTCGAGATAGACAAGCCCACTCCATGAATGTAAACCGGATCATGCCTTGTCGGATCAACATCGTCAGCCCGCACCATGATGACACATGCGGCACCGTCAGTGGTAGGGCAACTATCCATCACCGTAAGTGGATCTGCCACCATCGGCGATGAAAGCACCTGGTCGAGTGAGCATGCCACTCTGTGGTGTGCCTTTTCGTTCAGGGTTCCGTGGTAGTGGTTTTTGACAGAAATATTGGCAATGTCCTCCCGCGTGACACCATATTCGTGCATCATGCGATTTGCATACACGGCAAAAGTCCCTGCTGCCGTAAATCCCTTTTGGTAATAAGGATGTGAAAGCTCTACCATCATCTTCACGATGCTGTCTTGTGGTGAGCGATCCCGGAGCTTTTCAACTCCCAGCGCCATGGCAACGTCGCATTCACCAGCTTCTAGTGCGTTAGCCGCATTGCGGATGGCATCAGCACCCGATGCACAGAAATTGGATACGCGTGTCACCGGAATATCATAAAGGTTTAATGGCTCCGAGAGGTCCATTCCACTGCGCCCCTTAAAGACCCCGATTTCCGGAAAGGCGGTTGAGAGCCACGCAGCTTGTACCTCGTCCATAGCTATTCCTGCGTCCCGGATAGCAGCCAGCCCGGCCTCGCGTACAAGGTCGTCGTAGCTGTGCTCAAAGAGCTCACCGAATTTTGTGACTCCCGTGCCTATTATTGCTATGTTTCTCCTTTCTTTCACTTAAGAATCACGTGTTTACTATTCTACATTTGAAGAAATAATTCGGCTTCGCATCATTCTCCATCATCTTTCGGAGAACCAGGCTCACCCTGTCTCCGATATTTATTATTGACTTTTCATCCTGATACATATCGTCCGTCTGCTGGACCGTGATGCGCCCGCCGCCATCCAAATCGACCACAATCATATTGATGGGAGGAAAAGAACCCGGAAAATAATGCTCGCTTGTCCGTGAATACACTGTTCCGGTTTTTGAAAGTTGTTTTTCGACAAATTCAGTGCCTTTGCAGTGATTGCAGCGGGCTGACTTCATGTAGTAAACAGTTTTACACCCCCTGCACTCAAAACCTTTGAGATATTTGAGTTGATCCTTTTCACGCTCCTGGATCATCTCAGATGAAAACATTTCGATGCGCTTATATCCCTTGCCTTCGAAATTACCTTGTTTCCGAATGGTGAGATAATCCTGATAACTATTTATAGATTTTCGATCCTTGGTCTCACTTGATAATGCTTGCGCTTTCTCTGCCACATTAATTGCAATAACATTCGAACCATTGTTGTAGTCGATCAGTACGGAAGTCCCATGCACATTTTCCATGGCACTTACCAATCGCAGAAGGCCATGTGCCACACCACAAAATCCATATTCCGGGATCAACGTATCAGGCGCCAGTTGTTTTTGCAAGTCAAAGCCCTGCGTTTTTAATGTCTTTAAAATGAGTTTTACATACGCAGAGTTGATGACTAAGCTATCGACATCTTCGGGGGTGAGGTTCGACAATACTGTCTTCATATTGCTTTTAAATCCAGCCGTTCGAGCAAATCGAGGGTCGTATCGGGTTCTCTCTCCTTTGTAAACAAACTCTTCTGCAACAGCTTCGGAATAAGATGCCGTATTCACAATTTCAGCGATGCCATTGTCCTTCGAAACGATCATAGCAACTGCGCCATGACCGAAAAGTGTACGCGCCTCCTTGCCGATTGAAGGGAAGCTGATATCAGTTGCCACGACTAGTACATTGGCATGCTTGCCACTGCTGATCATCGTGTCTGCCAGTATCAGCGCGTCTGTTCCAGCACGATTGGTTGTGCCCAAATCGAGTGCCGTAATGCCCTTTGGGAGATCCGCCAAATCCGCCAGATAAGAAGCATGATACCTTTCCTTAAATACGGGGGTCGTAGTTGCAAAAATGATGGCATCTACTGATTCTAGATTATTGCTTTTAGATTTTAGAACTTCGATGGCTGCATATGCGAGTGTGATGATGTCTTCATCTACGTATGCAATGGAGTGCTTGTTTGCCCTGCCTTTTGGGTGAAGCACATTGTCCGCAATTGTGAAACTCGGAAAATAAACGCCGTATGATTTAATAAATGCCATTCAGTTATTATGTGCGTTCAAATTTCATGGATTTGTATCTTGACTTAGTCATTATTAATTTTAAATTTTGAATTCTTAATTTTAAATTAAAAATTTACTCCCTAGATCTGTTCAACTTAGAGCCCCAGTTCCTTCCCAATATTAATCTTCAAAATCTCTGACGTTCCTCCCCCGATTAGCGTAAAGCGCGCGTCGCGTAAATAGCGCTGTTGAGCGTATTCAGTTGCATAGCCGTATGACGCCAGAACTCTTGATGCCGAATCACAAATGGCATTTGCAGCTTCCGAAGCGTAAAGTTTCGCAATCATGGCTTCCTTCATCCGTGGCAGGTTTTTGTCGCTCAGGGTAGCTGCGTAGAAAACGTAATGCCTGGCCGTTTCCAATTGAACAGCCATATCGGCGAGCCTCATTTTCACTGCCTGAAACTTGGAAATAGATCTTCCAAATTGCTCCCTTTCCTTAGAATATTTCAATGCATCTTCGAAGGCGGCAGTCGCGACTCCGACAGCAAGTCCGGCTGTCATGATGCGTATCTCCGCAAGGACCTCCTTCAGGTATTTGGTCCCATCACCCAATTCACCCAGTAGGTAATTGCGGGGAATCCTGACGCTGTCAAAGGTCACTTCGCAAGTAACCGAGCCTCTCACACCAAGTTTATCAATGTTCTTTCCAATGATTACACCTTCCAGATTGGTAGGCACGAAGAAGATAGAAAGTCCATCCGTAGTATCCGTTTTGGCCAGTACTGTAAAGAAGTCAGCCACTGGAGCAGAGGTTACCCACGTCTTCTGTCCGCTCAGTTCAAAGCCAGTCTCAAAGACTTTTGCTTTGGTTTGTAAATTCATGAGATCACTTCCCGCATTCGGTTCGGTCATGCAGATACCCCCAATTTCTTCGCCTTTCAGAGCTTTTTTGAAATGCTCAAGTACTTCCTCATCCCCCAGGCGATACAGAAAATATGTAGCCATCAACGACTGCATTGTAGTTGCCATGGCCAGAGAGAGCGAGCCTCTCGATAGTTCGATAACCGCCAGGATATATGAAACGGCATCCATATTTGTTCCACCGACATCCTCGGGATAGCGCATCCCGAAAAACCCCAGATCAGCAACTTCCTGGAACAATTCTGCGGGAAACTCCTTCTTCTCATCTATCTCTTGTGCCTTGGGCACAACGCGCTTGTCCACAAACTCCTTGAAGGTGTCTCTCGTTGCTTTCTGTATATCGTTTAAATCAAAATTCATTTTCTCTTAAATTCAATATTCCTCCAAAGGCATCCTATATTCAATCACATCAAAATCAAAAATCCTGCTCTCCATCACTTCAAAAAATCAAACTCTACCCCCTCCCCTCGCTCTCAATCAGCTCTCAGTAATCACAGCCATTGCTTCTATCTCAATCACTGCCGGATGATCGAGCAAATCCACAACGAAAATCATACTCATACACGGGTAATGACGCCCAATAATATTCTTCCAAATGGCTCCAAGTTCTCCGCGCGATTCCAAATACTGATCGCGGTCTTTGCAGAAGCACGTCATCTTGCAGATATCTTCTGGCTTGCCGCCTGCTTTCTGTACAATTGCTACAATGTTTTTCAATGCCTGCTCAAACTGCGGGACGAGGTTTTCGCTTACAAATTTCTCCTCCGTGTTCCATCCCACCTGACCTGCCAAAAACAGCGTTCTCCCGTTTTGCGCCAGAATCCCATTTGAATATCCCTTTGGTTGTGGCCATCCATCTGGCAATATGACTTCGTGTTTCAGCATTACATTTACTTTTCAAAATTGAAACCGGAACTGACAAGTCAGTCCGGTTTCATTATTACATCATTAGTCAATCTCAGGAGTATTAAGTAGTGCAAGCGAAGCCTGGATTTCCTCATCCGTTAATTCATGCTCGACAATTTTACCCGCGAAGTAATCTTCATACGCTTTCATATCGAAATTGCCATGTCCGCACAGATTGAAGAGTATTGTTTTTGACACGCCTTCTTCTTTGCACTTGTTGGCTTCAGCAATAGCAGTAGCAATACCGTACGTGGCTTCCGGCGCAGGAATAATCCCTTCAGTACGGGCAAACGTAATTCCAGCTTCAAAGGCCTCTGGATTCGTATGTGAAGTAGCTTCAATTAAGTCATCCTTGAGAAGCTGACTTACCAGAACTCCAGCACCGTGATAACGCAGACCACCCGCATGAATTGGGGCAGGTACAAACGTATGTCCCAATGTATACATAGGGAACAATGGCGTCATTCCAATCGTGTCACCGAAGTCATACCGGAAGACCCCGCGTGTCAGTTTTGGACAAGACGTAGGCTCAACCGCAATACAACGAATATTTTTTCCCTCTTCGAAATTCATCCTTAGGAAAGGGAAACTCAAACCTGCAAAGTTGGAACCACCACCGAAAGGTGCGATGACAATATCCGGCATATCACCGGCCTTCTCCATTTGCTTGACCGCCTCCTGTCCAATAATAGTCTGATGGAGCAGGACGTGATTTAATACGCTTCCCAAAGCATATTTGGTATTCGGATCAGAAGCTGCGACTTCGACCGCTTCTGAAATTGCAATTCCAAGTGAGCCGGGTGAATTCGGATCGTCGGCCAGAATTTTCCTTCCCGCTGCAGTCAAAGTTGACGGCGATGAATGCACTTCCGCTCCCCAGGTATTCATCATGACCTTTCTATAAGGCTTCCCATCATATGAGACGCCTACCATAAATACTTCACACTCAATACCGAAATGATTGCATGCAAAACTCAGGGCACTTCCCCACTGACCTGCACCTGTTTCTGTTACAATCTTTTTAACCCCTTCCTGGGCGTTGTAGTAGGCTTGCGGAACAGCCGTGTTAGGCTTATGAGATCCGGATGGGCTCGCACCTTCGTATTTGTAGTAGATCTTTGCGGGAGTATCAAGTGCCTTTTCCAGACCATAAGCCCTGTAAAGTGGCGTAGGTCTCCACATTGTATATATATTTCTCACCTCGTCCGGGATTTCAATCCATTTTTCCGGACTCACTTCCTGCATGATCAATCCCATCGGGAAGAGAGGAGCCAATGCTTCTGGCCCGATAGGTTCCCTTGTCCCCGGATCAAGTGGAGGCATGGGTTTGTTGGGCATGTCTGCCATGATGTTGTACCAGTGTTCCGGGATTTCATTTTCTGACAAAAGAAATTTTCTCGTCTTCATAGCGTATTGATTTAATTGTTAAATATTCTTTCGCTGGTGGTTAGTGTTTTCAATATCGACTTTCATTTCGGCGGTAAATACGACTCCGTATTCATTTTTAGCTTGCTCTGGATCCACAACCTGATTATGAACATCTTCCTCCACAGTTGCAGGGTCACGCTCCAATGGGTTTCCAAATCCTCCCCCTCCTCCTGCAATTTGTGTATAAATTGTATTTGCAGGTATTCCCTCAATAAGGTCTTTACTCAATGGCGTGTGATTTTCACCATTCGGGTAAGTCAGTTTGATACTGTTTAAAACACTTCCTTTCCCTCCAAACAAGCCGTAATTCTGTTCGACATCCCCATCCCCGAAGACCACCATGGTGGTATCATCCCCTCCGAGTTTTATAATTGTTTCCACTCCCAGCCCTCCGCGCCACTTTCCTACACCGCCCGAATTAGGAAGATACTCATGTTTAAGGATCTGATGCGGTGTTTGCTGCTCATACATTTCATAATCCTGATCGAGCAATCCTCCGGAGGCATCTATCATACCGATATGGTCATACCCGTCATTTCCCTCAAGTGCTCCCGAACCACCTTTGAGGCCCATGAAACAGATGTCGACATACTTACTTCCCGTGCCTGGATGCAATCCGGTGAACAGGGAACACAGCAGATGATTCCATCCGGCAGTGACCTTTTTGGGTATCGCTGGTCCCAACGCTTTAAAAATCGAATCAGCCACTTGTGGACAGAGGTGATTCCCAAATGTGGTTGCTTTCGGGTAGGCAGCGTTTAAAATGTTTCCTACGGGAATAATGTACTTCAATGGCTTGAGCATCCCTTCATTGTGAGGAATATCAGGATTAACCATTTGCAATAATGTGAGTGTAATCGCCGAACAAGACGAAGTATATGTCCCATTCACAAAGCCGTTAGTCTGATCACTCGATTCAGAAAAATCGAATGTGATATCCTCGTCCTCTACCGTGATATTTGATTTGATCTCGAATTTTGACCCTACATGTTTCCCATCGTAATACACCATGCTGCTGCCGCTGTACTTGCCGTTTGGAATAGCCGCGATTTCTCCACGCATCATCTTTTCTGTGCTATTAAACAACTCTATTTTATGCGCTTCGTAGGACTCAATTCCATACTTCTCAACCAGTGCCTGCAAGCGTCTTTCTCCCAGCGAACAAGCTCCAATTTGCGCCTTGATATCTTCCTGCACCATCGTTAACCTGATATTGGCAAAAATCAAGGCCCACACATCTTTTCGCAACTCCCCCATTTCGTAGATCTTAACCGCTGGAATGCGAAGCGCCTCCTGCCAAACCTCTGTTGCATTTGGGTTATAACCGCCCTGTACTGCACCTCCGATATCAGCCTGATGGCCTTTGGCTGCCGACCAGCCCACGAGGATTCCTTCAGCAAAGATCGGCTTGAATACAGCCACATCATTATTCTGGTTGCCCATGCTAAACACATCGTTATGCATCACTACATCACCGGGATGGATATCATCACCGTACTGCTCAATAATCACCTTGCAAACCGGCCCAAGCGAAAACGACAAAATGGGCAGGTTTTCAGTCTGTTCAAGCATATTCCCGTGCGCATCATACAAACCTGTAACGAAATCCTTCGCCTCACATAATATCGGTGAGCGCGTCGTCTTCGTTAGCGATATACTCATCTCATCCGTAATGCTTTTGAATGCACGCTGGAATATTGATAGTAGTATTTTGTCTATAGGTGTTTTGTTTTTCAATTTTGAATTTTGAATTCTAAATTTTAAATTCCTTTACGTCTTCCTGGTATGATAGAATCCCTTCCCTGAGATCTCATTCCATGCTCATGACACATTAATCCATATTTATAATTATTCATTCTTATCTATTATTTCCTACTCCTATCGACTAACCCATATTCATAATTATTCGTTCTTATCCAATCGCACCTATCTCTATTGACTCATCCGAATTTTAACGTCCCTCCAAATAAGTATCACCGCTCAGATCGAACATCATATTCATCAACTCAAATTCCACTCCCAACCCGCTACTTAAACAACATCACCAATAATTCAAAATCCAAAATTCAAAATTTGGAATTAACAACCTCATGCTCCTCACCCAAAACCACAAACCCATCAGGCATCAAATATTTATTAAACACAACAAAAGCCCCTTCAACCCCTGTTTCACAATTGTAACTTTCTCCCAGAAAAATAGTCGTATTCACTTGCTCGATGATCGCGGGACCTTCAATTCTAAATCGTCCGGAAAGCCTGTCGCCATCATAGACAGTCACCTCGCGCATTTCATCAACCTCCGGAATATAGGCCGCTCGTTTGCCTTTGATGGCCGACTCAAGTGATGTGACCGCATCTACCGTCTCACGTGACAACGAAGGTGGTTTTTCCGTGATACCGATCGCACGCAAACGGATATTGATCACTTCCAGTTCAGTGCCTTCGTCACGTAGTTCATAACCAAACTGTCGGTTGTGCTCGCTGTGAAATGCCTCCGCGATAGCATCAAGATTTACATTGAGGACATCTTCCATTGAAACCTCAAGTGGCACTTCATGATATTGGCCCTTATATCGAAGATCCAGCGATGGGGAATATTTAATTTTCTCCTGTGCAATGCCTTCTTCGATAAGTGTGGTGGCGGCCTCTTCCTTCATTTCGTCATAGAGATTCAGAAAATGCGCATTATCGATGAGAGAAAGAGATGTCATATACGAACGCACGAAATCATGTTTGAGATCACCAAGAAGCATGCCCGCCGCGCAGAAAATTGGAGCTACATCGGGCACTACGAACATGGGAATTTCCAGTTCACGGCATATTTCTCCGGCGTGAATCGATCCGGCACCACCAGCACAGATCATGAGAAACTCCCTTGGATCGTAACCTCTTTCGACACTCACTTCACGCACACCCTGCGCCATATTCATATTGATGACCCGATACATCCCGGCTGCTGCCTCATGCGCATTCATATTCATTGGCTCTCCGAGGTTTCTTCCTGTCAGATCTGTAGTTTTCTGTTTATTCAGTTTGTATTTACCTCCGGCAAAAAAATCAGCATCGAGATATCCTAGCAACAGGTCAGCATCCGTACAAGTGGGTTGCTTGCCACCCCGGTCATAGCTGATCGGCCCTGGCAACGACCCCGCGCTTTGCGGCCCCATCTTGAGCAGCCCTCCACTGTCGATCCAGCCAATGCTGCCACCACCTGCACCAATTGTAATAATATCCAAAGTTGGCAGAGCGATCCGGTATCGATTGATCTCGCCATCCGTGCTTGTTACGCACTGTCCGTTGACCACAAGCGATGCATCGAAGCTCGTACCACCCATATCCATGGTAATACAGTTTTCATATCCAAGTAGCTCAGAGTAATATGCTCCGGCGATAGGTGCTGCAGCAGGGCCTGAAAGTGACGTGACAGCAGCTATCTTGATGGCTACTTCGGGCGTTACTACTCCACCATTGCTCTGCATAATGAGCAGTTTTCCCTTAAAATTCAGTGCTTTGAGTTTGCCGAGTAGCGATCTCAGGTAGCGTTCCACAACTACTCCGATATAGGCATTCACGCATGTCGTACTCACCCTTTCGTAGAAGCGTACTGACGGCAGCACTTCATAAGAACCACAGATATATAACCCCGGCAATTGCTCCCTTAAATAGGTTGTAGCCAGCTTTTCATGACTTGCGTTCAGATAGGAATTCATGAAGCAGACAGCTACTGCCTCTATCCCAGCATTTTTAATTTCCTGAACAATGACATCCAGCTCATCCGTATTCATTGCTTTCAAGGCATCACCATGCGCATCAATACGCTCATCCAAGGTAAATCGATATTGTCGTTTTACAATCGGCTTTACATTTTGGTAATGGTTGTTGTAGCGCTCTTCCCGAATCCCTCTTCGCATCTCCAGGGCATCCCGAAATCCCTTTGTTGTAACCAATGCAGTCTGAGCACCATTTTGTGTCAGGAGAGCATTCGTGGCGACCGTCGTCCCGTGAACAATAGTATCTATCTGCTCAATAAAATCAATCTCTTTAATATTTAATTTCGCAGCTAGTTCCTTGATTCCGGCAATAAATCCAACCGATGAATCTTCGGGCGTAGATAGCGTCTTATGCATGACCGACGAGCCATCATCCCCAACGAGGAAGAAGTCGGTAAATGTGCCGCCAACGTCTATGCCCAGTTTATACATATTGCTCGTATTGATTTATATTGATTTCACAGACACACATAATTGATGCATCAGGCGATCTGCAAAATTCCTTTTCATTATTTCCTTCAACTGTGTTTAAAATCAGCTTTCGCTCTCGGTCCATTCTTCTTAAAATTCTCCAGGCCAATTTTCATATCATCTGTCAGGATGCATTCTCCAAACAGTTTGGATTCCAACTCAAGAGCCTCATCCAGCGGTAACTTATACCCATCATAAATGGCACGATTCATAATCTCATCAATCTTCTTGCTCAGATGACCGATATCCAGATTCGTTGGTTCATGGGTCGAACCATTACTTTTCATGGAATCCCGCAGAGGTACTTGCCCACTCGCCAATTGATTTGCGAAAGCAACAGCATCCTCAAGCAGGTCGCCCTCAGCTTCACGATCAATCAATCCGATTTCGGAGGCCTCCTTGCCCGAGACGGGACGTCCAGTGCGTAGAATCTCCGCAGCGATATCAACTCCTACCAGTCTCGGCAAGCGTTGAGTACCTCCAGCTCCTGGAATAAAACCCAGATTCACTTCCGGCTGACATGCCACAACCCGCAATCCCTTTTTGGCAATACGCGCCGTACAGGACATTGCCAGTTCATTTCCACCCCCAAATGCGAATCCGTTAAGTGCACAAACTATCGGCTTTTTACAATTCCCGATATCATTCAGAAAGCCTTGAAACGTGTGTGAATTATCATATCCCTGATCCGGAGTTTTAAGTGCGGCAAGCATGTTTAAATCAGCACCAGACACAAAGGCTTTTGTTCCAAAACCAGTGATCACCATGGCATCGATATTTTCATCAGCCTCGGCAATTTGCACTTCCTTCTTCAGCTGTGCCAGAACATTCAGGTTCAGGGCATTCAGGACCTTTGGTCTGCGAATTGTGAGTACGGCTACCTTGTCCCGTGTATTTCGCACAATATTCGAAATCTCCCAGCCGCCATTTTGTTTTGCTTGCTCCAATGATTTGGGGAATGGAAAGTCAGTATGCTCCTCACACCACTCTTTCACCAAGTTGTAGCTTTCTTCAATTCCGGTTTTATTCATTAAAGTGAATGGAGCTGCAATCACAAGTGATATTTCGGTAGCCATATCGAGGTCATCGACATTTGTAATACCGAGATCGATGATATAGCAGGCCAACGCGAAATAACCACCCAAAAACTGATTTCGCAGCACCTTCGCTTTTTCGTCCGATACTTCGACCTCTTCACCTCTTTTGGCCGTATCCCATTTTGTGCCCGCCGCAGTAGCTTCCTGCAAGGTTTTTGGTGATCTAAACCATTTGATATGCGACTCACGCATTTCTTCCAATCCGTGATTTGTTATTGGATTGCCCCCCGTAAGGTTCAATGCCGTAAAAGGGCCAACACCCTGTCGCAAGGTATTCTGCGCCATTTTATCGATTTCCTTAACCGTGCCATATCCCTTCTCAAGACATAGAATGGCGAGCTCGCACAGGCCTTCAAAGATCGGGTCGATGGCGTACCCGTAGCTGCTCTTCACTTCAATTGGCACCTTGCCTATTGCTTCATACAGGCTCATGACGTTCTCTACTAATCCTGGATCCGTGTCCACACCGGGCACAACCTCCACAACAGGATTTCGCTCGGCCGGAAAGAAATAGTGCGTAACCATTGTACGCCCTTTATTCGCAATGTTCCTGAAGATCACTTCCGGTTTCATGTGCGAGGAGTTGGAGAAAAACAGGCAATTCTCATCCGTAAACCCTTCAACTTGACGGAAAATAATGTCCTTGATCTTCTCATCTTCCGTTGCTGCCTCCACGACAATATTCGAGCCGGCAACATTACTGTAATCACTTGTGTAAGTGATGCTGTTTTTCATTGCTTCAGCCATCGCCGGTTTGAAGGCGCCGGTTTCCACACCCCTATCTATTTTCTTCCCGATCTTGCCTTCTGCTCTTGTCAAAGCATCTTCGGAGATATCGATGATCACTAATTTGACATTGTTCTTCCAAAATACTTTTGAAAAGTGAAGACAGATATCAGGCCCAATCTGACCTGCTCCTATTACCGTTATTTTCTCTATGTCCAGACCTTTATGATTAAAACCCATTTTATTGTTCTTAATGATTTATTAAACAAAAAAAAGAGGGACTACCGCCCCTCATCTCAACTGCGGTGTGTGCCAACTATCAGCTTTCAAAACTATCCGGCCTTTTTATATTTAATCTTAAATCCATTTAATGCTACAATTTCTCCCCATGCTACCAAGCCAGAGGTTTCGCCTCCGTCTTTTCTGATTTCGGTGTCATTTTACTCTCAAAAGTTGCTTTTGCGATCAAAGCGGCACCCAATGAAACAATATGTTGCGACTCGTCAACACTCACGATCTCCATGTCAAATTTTTCTCCCAATATCACTTGCAAGTATGGATGCTTTGCGATCACGCCTCCAATCATAACAGTTGGAATTCCCGGATCCAGTCTCATTTTAGCCACTTTATTAGCGACAGACAGGTAGATACCGCGGGAAATATCCTCAATAGGAATCCCATCGAATATCCACTTCATGATCTCTGTTTTGGCGAACACGGTACAAAAGCTATTCAGTTCATTTTCATAATCCGAACTCTCAGCCAAACGGCTCATTTCACCCACCTCGATTGCAGCTTTCTCCGAAATTTCCGATAAAAACGCTCCTGTACCTGCAGCACATTTATCGTTCATATAGAATTTAGCCACGCGACCATTCTCATCACAGCGTATCACCTTGATGTCCTCTCCTCCGATATCTATAATATTCTTCTCTCCCGGGAAATATTTCGCAACACCTACTGCCGCACAATTAATTTCTGTCTTTATAATGTCTGAATCTATGAAGTGCTTTCTACCGTAACCAGTTGCACAACTGTACTTAATGTCAAAATTTGATTGAATCGCCTGCATGATCTCCCTGTGGGCCAACCTGTTTTTATTTAGCGTTTGGAGCATATAGCGGAAAGCCACATCACCGTTACAGTCGATCACAGTAAATTTAATGTAGGCAGAACCGAGATCGACTCCGAGAAAGCAATCTCCCTCTTTGTGAACCGTTGAGTCATTTTCATTCCTCACCATTCCTCCCTCAATAATCTGTCGATTTTCCAATCCAGCCGCTCCCGGCACTCTTGCGACGATATTCTTGTTCGTCATGGCTTTTACCATATTGGTAAATGACAGGTTCAGTGAAGCACGCAGGTAATGCTTCTTGCCGTATTCAACTATTTTTCCATTAAAATACTCTATCTCTGTTTGTCGATTATTGATAAGATCCCCGGCCAAAGAAGGAAAATGATCACCGCCCTTTTTCAGATAGCGGATACATTTTCTGATAAAATTATCTGGAAATCGAATTTTCTCAGCTTCAGCTACAGCCACTGCTTCATTTATAATCTCTTCGATGAGTTCCAGCGTTTCTTCATCAGCCATTGCCTCAGCCATCGTCAACCTCCCCACACCGCACAAAGCGCTTAAGGACGAATTGAGAATTGTTTTTTCCCAACTTCTCTTTACAATGTCGAATGACTCAACATTGATCGTATTCAGTCCAACGCTGTTTAAAGCTTCAGCAAGTTCCTCGGCTTCCTTTCCACTACTATCGTCTATAGAACCGATATAGTTAGGCGGTGTGAAAAAAGTTACCTCTGTGACATTCGGGGCACTGATGTTTCCAGCGTAATTGATTACCATGCGCAGGATGGTCGAAGCATCAAATACCGGGAGGAGCAATTCCTCCACATCGATTCCGTTTTGAGCGGAAACAACAGTCAGTTTCTTCGGGTTCGACCTGCTCACTTCCTGTGCCGCGTCGTCAATCTGATAAGACTTTAGTGCGAAGACCAGGTAATCAAAGTCTTCGACCATCATTTCTTCAATAGATCCGTACACTTTATCGAAATGTGTAACAGTCTTGAAAACACCTCTGAGTGTTATGCCATGGTTCTTAATCGTATTGAGCTTGATCTTGTTTCTAACACAGATTGAAACGTCCCAACCGGCCTCTTTCAGTTTAACAGCCAGAATCATCCCAACAGGTCCCATGCCGATGATACCAATTTTCTTTACTGCTATATTTCCCATGTCAGTCATTTGACAATGCTCTCTAGTTAATACGCGTATTTGCTACTCTCAATTTGTTCGATAAACGTTTCTATTTTAGTCACACTCTGCCCCTCCGAAAAAAACCTTAAATCACATAAATCTCCTTCGATAACCAATGTTGGTATTCCCATTTCTTCCTGCAATCTCTGTGGTAGTCCAAATTTTGCATTTGAATTATTGAAACAAGTTTTTGAATCGTGAAATATGACGCCATCTATCCGGTAGAGCTCAAACCAATTCCTGAAGAACTCTACTTTAGCTTTTTCGCTTCTGTTGATAAAAATCTTGGTATAGGCCAGTGCGGAAGATTCGAAAGGGTTAGCTTCATCAAAGTCATCAAATATCCAGCTGTTGCAATAAGTAGAAGCCACAACGGCTGTGTTGTTCTGAATAAACAAATCTGCAAGCGTTCTTAACTTGCCCCAGATGGGCATTCCATCCCAAAACATACGGCAACTCTCTTGCTTCAAAAATCCAATCCCATTCAGCACATTTTCTTGGAGCTCATGCAATAAGGCTTGATAGTAGTCCTTTGCTATCTGTGTGCCCCGCAAGACAACAATTGGGCCCATATGGATAGTCCCATCAAAAAAGCTCAGTGGTGCCGGAGTTGCTCTAGCTGTTTGCAACACTTGCTGCCATAATAGCGTAGCTTCTTTGCTCAATTTTAATACGTCCCTGAATTTATCGATGTCGAATTTATTTCCGGAAACCTGCTCACAGAAAGGAATGAGTCTTTTAAACTGTTTTGTTACGAGATCCACTTCGTCTTTCCCCACCTCATCCAGGTACCTTGGAGGATGAATCCCCACAATGGGACACTTGTACTGATCGGCAAAAAACGTGAACCAATCTTCAACCTCCCGGCATTGATTCGTATTGTATACGATTAAGTCCGGCTTGGGAATCCCGTCCAAGCCGTAGTGCTTTTTCAACGGAGTATCTTTACACAGGAAAGCACCGATATCCGCCGTCGTATATGAGCACACATGTCCTGAGTACCCATATTTTACAGCTGTTGGAATGTAGTCAATCACTGTGCGGGTGGCACCCATTAACGCCCCGTGGTTTTCGGGAAAGTACACTTCAAATCCAAAGGACCGCAACAGTTCAGCCGGTCCCACACTGGTGCACCAGGCTGTTTTTTTGCCCTTTCCAAAACTCAGAAAGTGATCCTTCATCACTTGCCTGAGCACCTTCGTTGTTTTAAGTTGATACAAACCTTTTATTTATTTATTATTTCCTGTTATCCAATTCGATCATATATATTTCTTCATCCACTGGCACGTCATCTCCGTACAAATTCTTCAAATGGTCCTTGTATTTTTTTACGACATTCTTTGGAGCTACTTTCATTGATGGCGTCAGTGTATTATCATCCAGTGACAATTGACCATCAATTACGATCGCCGATTTTACCTTGGCAAACTTTTGGCCTATCGCATTGTTGGCGTCGTGCAGGCATCCATTCAGGCATCGCCCCAGTTCATTGATATTTCGAGGACAAAAACAGCCACTGCGCGGTGTGATTTCGTAATCAGGATGCGCCAGAAGTTTTTTATTGGGAAATATTAATGCTACGGGATGCTGCTCTCCACTACCACTCACAATAGCGTAGGATACATAGTGGCATTTCATCTCTATCGCCTTTTCAAGGTCAGTCGGTACAACCTTCTCACCGTTGGAAAGCTTGAATATGCGGTCCTTTCTGGATATGAGTTTTAGACCATTTTCTGTGACAACACCAACATCGCCGGTTCTGTACCAACCGTCTTCAGTAAATGTATCCCTGTTGGCCTCCTTATTATTGTAATACGACACCATGACATTTGGCCCTTTGACCAGTATCTCATCATCGTCAGCTATGCGAATACTTACACCGGGAATAGGCTTGCCAACGACTCCTGTCACTCTTTTTAGCTTTGGGTCGGTCAACGTACAACAAGGAGATGTTTCTGTCAACCCCCACCCTTCTATAACAGTTATTCCTCTTTTTTCAAACTCGTTTGAGATGCGTTCGGGTAGGGACGCTGCCGCCGTAAAAATGAATTTCAAGCCAGAGTTAAAGAACATATCCTCTGCGTCTTTGCTCCCTTTTGTGAGCTCCACCAACGACTGATACACCTTTGGTACACTGAAAAATACAGTGGGCTGTACTCGCTTCCAGTTGTCCATGATAGACTCCGGATCCTTGCCATAGCTACTCTCCAGTGAAATCGTGGCTCCATGAAACAAGGCAGTAAAGAGTTCAAATATACCTCCGAAACTGTGATGCCATGGCAAATACGACAGAAACCGGTCATTCTCATCCAGATCCCAGACAATATCCAGACCAGCTTGTTGAGAGAGGATATTTTCATGGGTCAATTGAACGCATTTCGGAGTTCCCATTGTCCCCGACGTGTACATATTGAGGCAAATAGAATCAGTGGCAATCTGCAGATCAATCTTCGATGTATTTTCTGGATTATCCTTCAGTAATTCTGAAAAAGGTATGAGGTCCGGAAAGCGATCATTCTTTACTTCATCAAATACAATTATTTCTTTAAGGTCAAGGTCGGCACCCAGGTTATTTAATTGCTGATCACCAGCTACTGCCAGAAAATCGGCATCCGAGTGAGCAATAAGCAGCTCGGCAGTTTCCTGCTTAAAGTTCGAAAAGATAGGTACTGCTATACCTCCGGAAGCCATCACCGCGAGTTCAAGTTCCAGCATTTCCAGACGGTTCCTTGAGAAGAAGACCATCTTATCTCCTTTGGCAAACCCCAACTTGTCTAAATTACAGGCTACATTCTCAATGTCAGCATAAAATTCGCTCCAGGTTATTCCGTGATACTCGCTGTCCTTTCCTTTCTCCTGATAGACAATATGGTCCGCAAAAATATCCTGATTACGATTTAGCAATAACCCAACATTCTGAATTATCTCACCTACTTTAATATCTGATAATAGATCTTGCATTTATCTTTTATGACTTATGTTTTCCTTATCTGGAAGCGTCCCAAACATAAAATCCCAGAGTCTTGTTGACACACCATGTGCGACATACGGATTTTGATAATGATGTATTGCATGATTTTGCCACAACAAGCGGAAAGGCTTGTATGTTGGCATCTTAATAATATGTTGAGCATAATGGATTGAGATATATACGACATAGCCAGCCATGAAACCCGGAAAAAAGGAAAATGCGTATGTCCCCATAACCAACCAGTACACCAGCAAAAACATCCCTGACAGCACAAGCCCCGGTATCGGTGGCATGGCAAGCCTGGTTGGATCTTTCGGATGCTGATGGTGTATCCCGTGAGCTTTGTATTGAATTTTGTACAAAACCTTCGAGTTGGACTCCGTGTGGTAAACGAAACGATGGATCATATACTCTGCAAACGTCCAGAACAGAAATCCACTTACCAATAAAATAACAGCTGTCGTCACAGGGATTGCAAAATGTGTGATTCCATACCAGAACAAGAAACCATTAATGGCCAAGTGCATTGCTACCGGGATGAAAATATGTGTCCTTGTTAAGCTCTCAAGAAATTTGTTTTTAAATAATGGCGCAGTCAGTTCTTTCCGAATCCTCAGATGTTCGGGCATTTGAACTTCGCCTCTTTTATACGCCAGGTAGTTTTTTACATTTTGTTCCATTCGCTATATGAGTTATGTGAGTTATTTAACTAAACAAGGTTTAATGCTGCTTCTTTCTCAATTAATTTAAAATGCCTGTAGCCTCCCCACAAGGCAGCTCCGATGGCCCCGGAATAGATGGCATCGGGGTGTGTTACGATCTCGAAGTGATTTCTGTTTTCATCAGCCAGCTCTCTAACAGCGTCTACCATACCCTTATTCATCCCCATGCCTCCTACTAAAACGATAGGCGATTCAGCTTTTAATTTTGCAATTAGTCTGACAACTCGATTTGCAATGGAGAGGTGTATTCCTTTGATAATATCCGGTGTCGAAATGCCCCTTGAAACAGAGTTAATGACGTCAGTCTCCGCTAATACTGCGCAGATTCCTGAAGGCACTTCGGGCGTATCAGACTGCATTGAAATATCTCCAACTTCGTCAATTGCCAATCCCAGGTATCGGGAGATATTCTCAATGAACTGGCCAGAACCCGAGGCACATTGGCCCGTCATCTTGTAATCCATGACACGGCCTCTTTCATCAATTTTAATGGCCCTCACGTACAAGCCTCCCATATCCACAACTGTTCTTGCTTCTGGCACGAAAAACTTCCCACCCCTGGAATGGGATGTCATGCTATAGAAGTGGCCTCTCTTTTTGGATACCATCTCTCCTTCACCGGTCGATGCCAGATACACGATATCCTTCTCATAGGACAGGTTATTCTTCTTTAGCAAAAAATCTATCAGGTCAACTGCCACCTCAGAAGGATTGCGCCGCCGTATTTTTTCACACTTCTTATCCACCAAAACAGGGCTGTCGGAGTACTGCATGATGACGCCTTTGACATAACTTCCTCCCACATCAATTCCCATTGTATATATCTGATCACTATTCATTTCAATGCGTTTATTTATTATCGTTATTGATTTTCATTATACCTATACTGCTTTTGCAGCTTTACGTTTTTTAGCCGGCAGGTCCACTTCTATATTCCTTCTGGCGAACATGGCTCCTCCGAGTGCTCCCATGAAAATGGAGTCAGTATGGATATTCATGACAATATCATCGCCATAGCTTTCAGCTACCATTTGCCCGACGTACTTCAAGACTGCCTGGTTACGTGCTACACCCCCGGTGAATGTAAACTCATTGCGCACTCCACCGGATCTGGCCAGTAATGACATGGCTCTCATGACGATTGCCTTGTGCAATCCAGCCAAAATATTGCTCCTTTTCTCACCTACGTTAAGCAGCTCTCTTACTTCGGCGCCGGCAAATACCGTACAGGTTGAGCATATATTTGTCTCTCTGTCTGCCTCCAGAGCTTCAGGTCCCAGTTCATTTAATGAAATATTAAACTCATCGGCGATATACCCGAGGTACCGTCCACAACCTGCCGCACACCTGTCATTCATGTGAAAACTGGTGACCAATCCTCGACTATCGACTTGAATCGCTTTTGTGTCTTGCCCTCCTATGTCTAGCACGGTTCTGGTATCTGGAAAAACTGCATGAGCCCCAAATGCATGACACAGGATTTCAGATTTGATACAATCATCCGGAAAAGGCAGAAGTGCTCTGCCATATCCCGTACCTACCATATTGGCAATGTGAATTTCCTGTCTTGCAATATCTCCGATATGCTGTTTTAACGAGTCCTCTGCTTGCTTGTAATTTCCCTTCAACAGGTTCAGTTCAACGTCAAAACCAAGGCTTTCGCCAGCCGTTGATTCTTCGGCTAATCCATTGTACTTCTCATCCAGGATATCCAGGGCTTCATACACCAACTTCTCAAAGTCATACTTGACCATCTCATTTTCAACGGGCGTAATACTCTTGTCATAAGCCAATAGAAGAGACTCAAAGAGCTCTTTATCAATGAGCTCAACTTCCCTGTTGTACCTCTCGCTCACGATATCCCTGAAAAACTCATTTTTGGTAGCAAGATCGCCCTCAACAAAATCATTTCTGATCTCCGGCACGATTTTATCCATGATGTTCCTGATATGATCTACAACGAGGTCTTTGGATTCCGTCCGCATGGTACTCGCCGATTTCAATAACTCTTCAGTGAGGCGGTCGACGCGGTGTTTAAATTGAAGGTATTGGAAGACTGCACGTGTATCCGCAATATATTTTTTGAATTCCGGTTTTTTAGCTATCTCAGCTTCCAACTTTTGCGTGAGCAATGTAAAACGTGCATCATAAATTGCTTCCAATTTTGCAATATCTGCTGCCACCTTGTAGTTTGCTCTCGTATTGGTAATTCCTCTTCCAATAATCTCATCTTTCTCATTGATGATGACCGCTTTGGAAGTCGTAGAACCCAGATCTATCCCCAAATAGTATTTACTCATGATTCGTATATTATTATTGTATTCGTCTTTTAATCTTGTTCTATCAATAGTCGTTGCTCAAGCATCTCGAAAAATGACTCAAGCCGGTTTTTAATATTGGAATAAGAAAAATATCGTGGATCTACAAGGTCGGTTTCTATAAATCCGACAGGTATCTCCAGCCGTTCTTCCAGCTCCCGCATCATCATCAATTGACCTGCCGCAAACGAATTACAACTCTTGATCGAGTTAGTCAGATAACCATCGGCATGGTACTCTGTGATGCACTTCTCGAGCAGATTAATACGCTGTGGAAGATTCAGGTTTGTGTAACAATTCATGCAGTACTCGGCCAGAGTTTCCAGCGGATGCTCAGAATCGTGTCTGAAACCATAATCATACACCCCACCAACCTTCGTGTAGGAGGAAGCCACAATGACGGCCCCCCGATCATAAAACAGCTTCCAGAACTCCCTGAAGCTCGTCCAGTTTGGCGGACCTTCTACAACGAGTCTGAACTTCTCTTCCTTCATGACTCCTTCAGGAGTGATCGGTCCCAGTCCCTTTGCAATTCGCTCCTGAACCTCCTTGTAGAGCTCCTTATAATAGTCGACCGCTTCCTGTGTTCCCCTGAAACCGATATTGATGGGTCCGATATAATATACACCGGCAAAGTAGGCATCGATTGGAGATGGTCTGTGCTTGGTAGAGTCAAATATCTTAACGATCCAATCCTCAGCTTCTGCCGAAAGTTTTAGGATCCCCTTGAGTTTTTCCTCATCAAATTTCTGTCCCGAGACTTCTTCCATTTTGGGAATCACCTCCTCTTTGAGCTGCTTCACCATGTACTCGGTCATTTCGGGAGTAATGGTCGCATCCTCCTGGTATGGAGACTGGATCAAGGCGACAGGAACCCCTGGATATAGTCTCTCCAATGTCTCAAACCATTTCATAAAAGTGAAACAACCGGTATAACTCAATAAGAGCAGGTCCGGGTCAGGGAGTTTTTCCCCTGTGGGGCCGATATTCCCTTTAATCATCATGCCCACATCACACTTCACATAGGTACATACATCTTCTGAGTGCCCGTGACGCTCTGCCTCCCTGATAAATTCACCTGATTTTTTCCGCATCCCGGATTGCAAAGCATTGATCTCGGGATATACAGGCAGCATATCAAACGAACGGATCAATTCAGAAAGGTTTCCGGGAATAAACGTGTAAACCACTTTTTTGCCAGATTCTTTTACTGATGCCAGATCCTTAAATAATCCTGCGATCATCTCTTTCTGGATGATCATGCTCTTTTCTTTTTTGACTTCTGTAGACATTTTATATGGTATTCAGAATCGTTTTTTAATTTTTATCAAACTGCCACGGGTTCATCTTCCCATAACTTGATCGAGTCGGAGAATGCCCCAACCTGTTCCTTGATCACTTTAAACTGTCCTGTGTTTTCACTGTATTGAATGCCGATATACCTGATTTTTCTATCGTCGCAACCTTTCTGGAGAATCGGGCTATCGAGCAGCGCGGGGTCACAAAAACTCGGTGCAGCGAAAATGACGCCATCTGCCTTTCTTTTTTTAACCAAATCCGCGAGCCGCCCCTCTTTTGGGTTGTCCACGTCATAAACTGATGAAGAAAAAGGGCTTCTGCTGATATACGCTTCAGCGAGGGCTTTCAACGGATTACCAGATGCATCATCCACATCACCCTGAATCCAGCGCGACCCAATCATGAAATCGTCATCTACCACATAGCATCCAGCCATTTCTATAGATTTGATCAATCCAACGGGTGGCTGTTCGCAAAATGATCCAGAAACCACAACTTTGATCCTGTCTTGCTTGACTCCGATATCTTTCTGAAGGTGATCATGCACAGCTTCCAGAATTTCATTGTGCTCTTCAACCGGAATGACCTGACCCGCACGCACAATATGATATAAGTCCACATTGGTCATTCGCCAAGGATACTTTTGGCGGAGATCGTAAATCATTTCCAGCAACCGTCTGTTATGATTGAATAGCTCAATGGAGTGGTTGAGTTTTTCTGTAGTGACCCTCGCGCCATTTATCTTTTCAATGTACTCCAGGATATGCTCCATCTCTTTATGGTAGAATTCACCGCCGATATGTGACTGGAAATTCTGTGGCAGGTCGAGATATTTCACAAATGTGCCCTTCTGAATCACCTTGAACATCCCTGAAAGATTCCTTATCACATCACAGATTGCGGGAAAAATGAATCCATCAAAATCATTGAGGTTATCGTCAAGCGCCATCTCAATGATGCCCCTCGGGATATGGCATATGTATGACTGATAGTATGCATCACCCTTTATGATTTGCTTTCTGTCACCTGCACCCATGATACCCACTGCCAATCCATTGACGGCATGTATAATCTCCCGAGGAATATAAACAGGCATGTATCCAACCAGTACGCGCCCCTCCTCTTCTGCTTTCCACTCCTTTGCATGGGTGAAGTTCAGATCAAAGGCTAGCTCCGTGCATCTTTCAACTATAGATTCTAACGATTTCATATATTTTAAATTAATTCACTCACAATTATTCTCCCGAAACACTGTCGTTATCCAATTATTGAGTCGGTGAATGAAGTATGACACCATCGAACCCTGAGTAAAACTCAAAGGTGGGCATCAGCAGAGCGGATTTGAGGAATTGACCAAACGCGTGATCGCAGGTGGTATTATGACCAGTGGCACAAGGCAGATTCATCATCCCGATGAATCCCACCACCACGGTCAGGAAGGAGCAGATATATATTCGCACAAACCATAAATCTATATTAATACATCATCCATACTCGATAAATCCTGTCGCGATAAATTTATCAAATGATCAGGTACAAAACGATGATCTATATCAGTGCGCAAATAAAATGCCCTGTACACATTAGAACCAGATATTCTCTACGATTCAAGCATCAATTTTCTGTCTCAAATATATATCTTGCTGCAATTATCACAAACGGATGAATGCCTGTCAACTCCCTGTTTTTCAAGGCCTAATGAGACCGACACATAAAGCACAACATGAAACTCAATATTTGTTTTTGGTCATCTTAGAGCATTTCTTCCCAGCTCTGTTTTCACCTCGATGAATGTTGAAATTGTGCTTTTACAACTCGAAATGGAACTATGCTATAAAACATACAATCAGAGCCTTTACAACTCTATCTTTGCCTCTTAATACTGCAATATGCGGGGGCTTAATAACACTGTATCGTAAAGACAAAATAGTTGAAAAATGGCAAAGCAACATTCCTTTCATATTCCTGTAATGGGAATCGGGTTTACTATCGACACTCCACTCAAAGTGTCACAATACGGTATTGATTCTGTCATCTCATTAGTAGATGATATTCTGCTCGAGAAGCTGAGAAAAATGTACTGTGACATATATGAAAAGCCGTATCAGGAGATTTCAGACAAGATTGAAGATTTCAGGGCAAAGAGGATTACCTCCTATCTGAACCTGATCAATGAACTGGCAAGAGAGAAGTTTGAATCGTTAAAGAATATCACCGCAGAAAAGCGTACAGAGCTTCAGAACTACCTGAATATCCTTCCGGACAATTCTACCATTAAGCAGGAGTTCAAAAAACTCACGACCGGATATTTTGATATTAACAAGGTCAAAAAGATGATCCTTGACAACCTGTCAATGGGGAGTATCGATGTCAACATCATGACCAAGGTTGATAAAGACAATTACATTAAGGGAGAAAAGCTTCCGATTGAATATAATGATGCGCATGCCGCTCTTAGGGGATACGCAAACAGTGACCTCGAATCTTCAATCATCCTCTCCGCCGGAATGAGTCCGCGACTGTATGGATACATTGAGCAATTCGACGACTTCTTCCCGGACGAGGAAGGTCGAATTAAAAAGAAAATCGTGCTAAAGGTCAGTGACTACAGGTCTGCCTTGATCCAGGGCAGGTTTTTAGCGAAAAAAGGATTGTGGGTTTCTGAATACAGAATAGAGTCAGGTCTCAATTGTGGTGGACATGCTTTTGCAACAAACGGATTCCTGTTGGGGCCTGTATTGGCAGAATTTCAAGAAAATCGCAGCGACCTCATTCAATCGGTACACGATACTCTCATCAAGGCGCTTGGTGATAAAAACCGGAACATTCCAGAATCCGCCCTCCCACTCCTTATCACTGCACAAGGTGGTGTGGGCACAGCAGAGGAACACCAGTTCCTGATCGATCATTATCAGCTCGACTCTGTTGGCTGGGGGACACCATTCCTTCTGGTTCCTGAAGCAACGACAGTAGACGAT
>QMOR01000005.1 GCA_003648285.1 Bacteroidota bacterium | reverse complement strand
TCTTCGTAAGTACAATTGGTGAAGACGGCCAGGAGCAAGAGTTCGAGATTGCATATACATTCGGTGTGACACCTTTACAACAGTATCTCATCCAGTTTCCGGATGGGAAATATCAGACACTACGGGCAAGTTGGGACAGAATAGATGAGCGGTGGTTTAATCAATATGAAGATCGGGAGATTCCACATACCGACTGGCTGCACTGGACACAAGGAGGGCAGCGGTGGAATACGATGTGTGCAGAATGTCATTCGACAAACCTGGAGAAGAATTATGATGTGGAGCATGATGTCTTTAGTACCACGTACTCGATCATCAATGTGAGTTGTGAGGCTTGTCACGGACCGGCCTCTGAACATCTGCGGTGGGCGGCAGGAGATACTTCTATTCACGACCGCAAGATCCAGATGGCTGGGTACGAACAGAAATCGCAGCTACAGCTCTGTGCCGGTTGCCATGCCAGGCGGGTCAAGCTCACTGAAGTGATGGCTCCGGATGTCGCATGGGACGATCAGTTTATGATGCAAACCATCAGTTCGCAGTACTACCATCCGGACGGCCAGATTCTCGAAGAGGATTATGTGATGGGCTCCTTCATGCAGAGTAAAATGTATCATCAGGATGTCAAATGCACAGATTGTCACAATGCCCATTCGATGGAGTTGAAAGCAACTGGCAATCCGCTCTGTCTCCAGTGTCATGTGCCTGAGGATTATGATACAAAATTGCATCACTTTCATGGGGGTACCACTACTGGAAACACGACTGGAAATCCGGATGGCCCTTCCGAAGCGACCCAATGCATCAGTTGTCACATGACAGGGGATGTCTATATGGGTAATGACTTCAGACGGGATCATAGTTTTCGCGTTCCTCGCCCCGATCAAAGCGTGAAGTATGGCACGCCAAATGCATGTGTCGGCTGTCATGAACAAGAGACCGACCAATGGGCGGCAGACTGGATCATCAAATGGTACGGCCCCGACAGGGTAGATCACTTTTCTGATAAATTGCTCGTTGCCGCAACGCAGGAATATGACGACAAGACGGTAAAGGATGTCCTGGATTTTATCGTCGATTTCAAATATCCTGCCATAGCAAGGGCAACGGCATTGGAATATTACCCGATGACCGGAGGGCAGAGCGAGTTTGAGATGATCAATACAGCCCTGAATGATTCATCAGCCCTTGTCCGGTACCATGCATTGACCAAGTTAAGTGTTTATCCTCCTGAACAAACACTGGGCATTGCGCTTCGACATATCGAAGACAGCACCCGCCTTGTGCGTATCGGTGCAGCGCAACTCATGGCTGGTCAGGGTCTGGATAATGTCCTTCCATCCAAACACGACGCGGTAAAGGCAGCTCGTGCAGAACTCAACACCATGCTCCTCGCAAATGCCGATTTCCCTATTGGCAGAATGCAATTGGGCGATACCTATATCCAGCAAAACCAGGTGACAAAAGCCATCACCGAGTATGAGATGGCATTGCAAATGGATGAATTACTCACCCCCGTTTACGGCAACCTGGCGACCGCTTATAATCTTGCGGGCAATGACAGTATGGCCATGGCCACCCTGGATGGACTACTTGCATTGGAGCCTGAATACGGAAGAGGGTATTATCTCCGTGGTCTATTGAAATATGAAGTCAACGATGTCGATGGGGCAATTGCTGATCTGCAATTATCCGCTCAATACGACCCAACCAATTTTCGCACATTTTACAATCTGGCAAATCTGCAGCTCAGTCAGCAGAATCTGAAGACAGCTGAGCAGACCATGAAATCGGGTCTTGCCTTATGGCCTGATTCAGAGGAGGGACTTTACTTGCTATCACTAATTTATAAGGCACAAGGCCGGGATGCTGAGGCTGATGCAATCGCCAAAACGCTCGATCAAGAGTCGCAATAGTCATAAAGTATTCTGCTTTGTATGGAAGTAGTTCAATACATTTAGCACGGAATGTTGATGCGATCCCATGTCATTGTAATATTTCTGTTAGGAATGTGCCTGACGGCCTTTGCGCAGGACAATGTCAACAGTCCTTTAGCGCAGGGTTCAAGTATTGAAAACATGGAATCCCGCTCCTCGGAAGCCGAATTATTGGTTTCAGCAGGGCAAGATTACCATAGCAAAGCAAGCTATGACGATGCCCAGAAATCATACTTTCAGGCGCTTGAGATCTATGAAGAACTTAAGGATTCAACACAAATCGCTACAACCCTCACAAAGATTGGTCAAACCTATTTGAGACTTGGCAAGAACGCTGAAGCCGGGGAAGTGTACAAGCGCGCCTTTCAAATTTCCACACTTCTCAATGACAAATCAGGGATTCAAATTAGCATGGCTGATATGGCTGTGGTGCTACAACGCAATGATGAAGTCCACGCTGCCATCAAACTATTTCAGGAAGCCCTTGTACTTGCACGCGAATTGTCGAATTTACGCGAAGAGGCTATCATACTTGGCAACATTGGGAGCTCGTACAGACGAATGGCGGAGTATGATTCTTCCGCTTTTTACCTCTTGCAGGCACTTCCGCTGAAAGTACGCATTGGCAATGGCTCCAGTACCGCTCATACCTTGAATGATATCGCTGAGACTTACCTGGATCAAGGAGATCATCATAATGCCGTCGTATATGCACAAATGGCGCTTGACACGGCTACCAGTTCAGGAGCAATGAGTCAGGGCTCATTTGCACGGTATACGTTATCCAGGGCATATGCAGCCCAGGAAGATTATGAAGCCGCCTACTCATACCTGAAGGATCATAAACAACTCTCTGACAGCATCAATTCTGTTGTCAAAGACAAAGCAATTTCGGATTTGCGTGTGAAGTATGAGACGGGTAAAAAGGAGCAGCAAATCACTGAATTGGCGGCAGAAAACCTGATAATACAGCATCGCAGGAGAAATATGTTCATTGCGCTTCTCGCGGTGATCATTCTGGCTGTATCAATATCATTTGTGCTATTGACCAAACGGAAACACAATCTGGCGATGTTGGCAAGCACTCGGGAATTGCATCTTGCCAGATCCCGATTCTTCACAAATATCTCACACGAATTCCGAACACCACTGACTCTGATCCTGGGGCCATTGCACGCCCTGCGGGATACATTCAGCGGAACGGAAACAGATGCAAAGCTATATGGGCTGCAACAAAACGCACTCAGACTATTGCGGCTCATTGACAGGATGCTCGATTTGTCAAGGATCGATGATCACAGACTGATCCTCAAGGTTTCTGAGGTAAATGCTATCGATCTGATACAAGAGATCTTATCCACTATCGAGCATGCAGCCGAGCAGCAATCCATCGAGCTTGAGTTTACACCCTCCGACAGTACATTGCCCTTGTACCTCGACCGCGACCGATTTGAAAGTATCATATTGAATATTTTGTCCAATGCATTGAAGTACTCTTCGGCAGGAGACCGAATATCTATCAGGACAGGACATATCGATGACGGTCAGATATATATAGCCATCGAGGATACCGGCGAAGGGATCGAGAGTGATGACCTTCCACACATCTTCGAACGCTATCACCACAATGACGCCAAATCCAATTCAAGTCTGAAAGGTGTCGGAGTAGGTCTTTCACTCTGCAAAAGCCTGGTAGAACTGCACGGAGGAAATATTAAGGTCGAAAGTAAGCCAGGAGTTGGTACAACATTTACCATCCAATTTCTAACGGGAAGAGCACATCTTGATGAACGGGATGATATCATTTTTTCTCAGGCAGATACACTCAAATCTATCGCTGCGAATGCGGATGGAAAAATACCGAAGGATATCCCCAGGGTGATGCCTGAAGTGCTGCTCGATTTGTCTCAGGGATTATCTCCCGAATTGTCGTCGGCATTGACACAGGGCATGGCACCGGAGGATTCTGAGCAGGCAATTGCCGAGTCCTTAAAGATACTCGTGGTCGAGGACCGGAGCGATATGCGTGCTTTTATCAAAGAAATCCTGCAGGTTGAATACACTATCCTTGAAGCATCAGACGGCGTCGAAGGGCTCCGACTTGCAAAAGAGGCCATTCCTGATGTGATCATCAGCGATGTCATGATGCCAAGGATGGAGGGCACAGAACTCTGCGCAACACTTAAAAAGGATCCCCTGACAAGCCATGTTCCTGTGATCCTGCTGACTGCAAAGTCTTCTGATCAGGATCGGTTGGCAGGGCTTGAAACAGAAGCCGATGTCTACCTGACAAAGCCATTCATTCCAAAAGAGCTCCTCCTGAATATCCGTAACCTCCTCGCTTCACGCAAGCGTATTCATGAGCACTATGCGCTCAACGGCAAGCTCGTCACCACCGATACCTCAATCAACTCTACTGACAATATATTTCTGACTCATCTCTCTGAATTACTCAAGGCGCAACATGCTGATTCAAATTTCAGTGTTGAGCAACTTGCGGATGCCACGAACATGAGCAGGTCGCAGCTGCACAGAAAGCTTAAAGCACTTACCGGGCAGACACCGTCGTCTGTGATCCGCAGATTCAGATTGCAAAGAGCTTATGACCTGGTTGGTGCATCCGCCGGTTCTGTATCGCAAATCGCACACGACGTGGGCTTTAGCAGCTCGTCATATTTTATCAAGTGTTTTCACAAAGAATTTGGCATGTCTCCAGGTGAAATGAAACCCGGAGGTGGAGCTACTCTATAGATCGCACTTGGGCCAAATTTTCTCTTTTGTCCCGCAAATGATGAGAAAACCCCACGTTTCACGGCAAAATGCGACAATTTTACCATTGATTGCGACATATGTGTTACTCGATGTCTTCAATCATCCCCAACTTTGAGTCAGGTTATTCACCTAACCTCGAATCACTACACAATGTGCTCTGAAAACAGGTAATACGGGGCAGAGAATAAGTCGTTTGAAATGTTTTCTGTCCCTATTTTATTTTCTCTGTATGAAGAGAAGATGCTTTAGGAAACAGTTCCTAAGCTAAGTCATATAACCCCTAATTAGTTTTTACATAACACCACCTAGTGTTTTCCTTCTGCCCGGTCCTCTTCGAATTCTGAGGACCGGGCCGGGAAAGCCATTCTTCAGTTTTTCAGTACGACATATTGATATGGCTCCAAACTGAGAGCGCCATTCTTTTCCACTTGGAATTCGCCTGCAACAGGCTCTGCATGCCATCCAGACAAATCGCTTTCAATCAAACGCAAATTCTCACCAAGGACATTCAGGATGACCAACAGCTCATTCCCGTCATGCGCACGCCTAAACGCCATAAACCTTGAATCATTGAGATAGACCGGCGTATAGCTTCCTTGTCTGAATGCCGGATATTTTTTCCTCAATGCAATGAGTTCCTGATAATGGTACCATAGTGATTCACTATCCTGTAGTTGCACAGACAACGCCAGTTCTCTGATTGCCTCTGTCCTGTGAAACGAAACATTCCAGCACTCTCCCGTATTCTTATAAAAAACCGCTGTGCCGTCATTATCCGGTTCGGTGGTCCAGGGAAATGCCTCCCGCACCGGAATATCATTCTCATCAGATCCCCAATCTCCTTTGATTCCTGTGAGTCCTAGCTCCTGACCATAATATATTGACGGAATACCGGGCAGTAATAAGTACAGAGCAGCGCCAATACGTATTTGGCCTGTGTTTCCATTTACTACGGACGCCCAGCGATAGGTATCATGATTCTCCAAAAAACTGACCACGTAGGTTCCATCCTTGAAGCGGATCACACTTTCAGACACAACCTCGTGGATACGCATTGGATCCATGATGACACTTTTTGATACCGGATCACTAAACATGTCATCCGCATCTTCTTCACCAGCGAGCGCAAATCGCAACTGAAAATTAAATGCCGCATCGGCTCCACTTCTGGCTACCATATCATCTCCATAATCACTCCAGTGCGACTGCTCTCCAAGAATTAAAATATCCGGGTTTATTGACTTGCATTTCAGAAAGATCGGGTTCCAAAAACTACTGTACAGGTCAGTAAAGATTCCCTTCTTGTCAAGATCGTCCATGATGTGATCAATTCTAAAGCCATCAACACCATCCTCAAAATTTCCGTCACCGTTGGGATCTACCCAATACGCGTAAAAATCCACCATCCATTGTCTCAACCGGTCATTATTCAAATCTAGAATGACAATATTGTACTTATCTCCGGGCCACGCGGTAAAATCGTAGAGCGGTGATCCGGATTCCATAAATATTTGCTCTGGTAGTTGATTTAATGAATCGTTGTAATAAATGAAATCAGAATACTCTGAGGACGGATTCTGATATGAATCATCAAACCATTTGTTTCCACTCTGCGCATATTGAGTTTCCATATCCATGAGAAATTTCATACCCCTCTTATGGACCGCACGAACAAAATGCAAGTAATCTTCTTTGGAGCCATATTCAGGGTCAATTTTCTCATAATCCGTAGGGAAGTAATTATGGTAAAATTCTGATGCATAAAGAGGTGTAAACAAGATCGTAGTTACACCCAATTCCTGCAGGTAGTCCAGCTTTTCTACAAACCCATTCAGATCGCCGTGTAAATCACCATCGGAATCATAAAAACTGCGTGGCATGACGTGGTAGATGATCTCATCTCTCCAATCAATCGGCATTGAGGCAATCGTTCCGGATGACTTAGCCTTTGTACTTTGATGCGTACTACACGAGAGTAATAAAAGAACAATCAGCACTGAGATGCCTGTCAGTTTGAATTGCCGCGAAATATCGTTCATCTGCATTTTATGCGAATTTCTGGCAATGCTACTTGCCTCCTTGTCAATAGCTCATTTGAATTTTTCAGAGGCACTTTTTTCCTGCGGGAAATTGACCTCAATGCCATCGAAACCGGTAAGTACAGATTCGTTCATAAATTTTTCTGCCAGCATTTGTTCACTGCCCCAATACGGATAAAGATACTTCAGTACCATTGCTTATCAGATTACCGGATTCAAGGGTGTGTCAATAACCTCTCCTATTTTTGCTCCCGGGCACCAGGTCTTCCTATCATTCTGCTGATCACCATTCTCCGGCATTTTCAAGCGCATTTCCTTATCCATGTATATGATTGTCATCACTTTCCGTGTTTGGTCCGTCAAATTAGCTCCTGCACGGTGAAATACCCAACCTGAATGAAAGCTCACCTCGCCAAGATCGAATGACTCAATTACGTGTGGATAGTCCTTCAATGTCAATCTCTTTTGCATAAGTTTCTCACTCTTGTCTCCTATGGCCAACTCCCGACCTTCAAATAGTTTGTGACTTCCAGAACTGAATTCCAACGGACCCATATCTAATGGAACAGCCTGGAGAGGTATCCATGCGGTGATGGTTTTATCAGTACTCAAAGGCCAGTAATGTTGATCTGCATGCCAGGGAGTGATACCACCTCCACTTTCTTTAAAGAGTGCCTGATCATGATATAGTCTAACGCCTTCTACTTGCATCAATTCAGCCGCAATTCCAGCAAGACGTTTGCTAAATATGAATCGTTTGATCGCTTCATCTTTAGTCCAGATATTAAACACTTGTATAAAAGCCTTTCCATAGGTGCCTCTTTCCTCGATAGGTATGGTATTCCCATTAGACTCTTCAACGCTCCGGGAAATAAGATTCATGTAGAACTTCAGTATTTCCGGATCCAATACATGCTTGAGTTTGATGTGCCTGTTCTCCAGATAGTAGTTCACCTGATCCGTGGTCAGTGGATAATGCTCGTCCAAATATTTGTGTTCATTCATGAAAGGATTATTGACTAACAAAACGTAAAATTATGACTATGTCAAGCAACCTACTCTACAGATTTAAACCCATAGTACGCATATCTAACCCTGAATTGCAAAGAAAACACGGTCGCTATATGGAAGGAATTGCTCCTCAAAATTTCTATATTGAAGCAACTTAACTTTTTTCCGCGATTGTCCATTCATATTTCCAACGCTATTACAACTGAGATATTGAGACCTGAACTAGAAATACTCACACTTGACCCGGACAAACAATCATTCATAGCTACAAGATCTTATTATCTTTGTGGTCTACGTGTATCTGACGTCAGCATCACTCTTAAATGATCATTGCGGATTTCATATGCTATCCTTTATGTCTTCGATTCATATTCGCAGCATGACATAATATATCGTAGAGTCTGAAATTTCTTATGCGTAGAAAAAATTAAAACATACCCATTATGAATAACTATCAAAGAATTACCACTCGCAAACCAGATGGTATTGAAAACAAAAGAGCATTTTTAATTGGTTCAGGAATTGCATCGTTGGCCGCAGCAGAATACCTGATGCGTGACGGCCATATGAAAGGCAATCAAATAACTATATTCGAACAAGGTGCCTTATCAGGAGGTGCAATGGATGGCGCAGGAAATCCTGAGAATGGTTTTATTGTTCGTGGCGGTAGAGAAATGGAAGAACATTATGAATGCTTATGGGACCTATTTAGCCAGGTATCTTCAATTGAAGAAGATGGACGTACCGTTTTAGAAGAATTTAAAGAGTTAAATGATGCAGACCCTAATTTCTCAAACGTCAGAGTTATTTTCAACAAGGGGGAGAAACTGCGCAGCACAGATTTAGGTCTAAAGGAAATTAGTTCAAAAGAGTTAACCAATTTGTTGCTTACAAAAGAAGATGATTTAGGAGCTAAATCAGTAGAGGAATACTTTGATCCGGCATTCTTTGAATCAGATATGTGGCTTTATTGGAGGAGCATGTTTGCTTTTCAACCCTGGCATAGTGTCGTAGAAATGAAACGATACATGCAACGCTTTATCCATTTAATGCCAGGAATGAGCACAATGAGGGATTTGTTATTTACTAAATACAATCAATATGATTCTTTGATTCTCCCCTTGAAGAGAAAATTAGAAGCCGAAGGGGTGAAATTTGAATTCAGCACAACAGTTACCGATTTAGACATAAATTTTGATGATAATAAAAAAACGGTAACAGCCATACATTTAATTCAAAAAGGTACAGAAGCAGTAGTAAAAACGACCGCCGAAGATTTAGTATTTTTCACTAATGGTTCTATGACAGAAAATTCCTCGCTTGGGGATATGAATAACGCACCCGTTTTAAACAGAACAGAAGGAGCCGCCTGGCATTTATGGAAGAATATCGCATCAAAACATGAAGCTTTCGGAAAACCAGAGGTGTTTTGCAACGACATTGATAAAACAAAATGGGAATCGTACACAATTACAGCAAACGGTTCAAAAATGCGTAAACTGTTAGAAAACTTCGCAGAGCGCGAGTTTTTACCACATCAAACCGCAACTGGTGGTATTATCACAATTAAAGATTCTAACTGGCTATTGAGTGTAACCGTTAACAGACAACCCCAGTTTAAGAATCAACCTGCAGGCTGTACAGTGGCATGGGCATATGCGCTATACCCTGACAAGAATGGTGATTTTACTGCCAAGAAAATGGGTGATTGTTCAGGTAAAGAATTATTACAAGAACTATTATACCATCTTGGGATTGGCGAAAACGATATGGGAGGTTATATTGATGAATGCATTGTTATTCCAGCTATGATGCCTTACATAACCAGTCAGTTTATGCCAAGAGTGAAAGGTGACAGACCTGCGGTAATACCAGAAAATAGCGTAAACCTTGCTTTTTTAGGGCAATTCTGTGAAATAGCAGACGATTGTGTATTCACTGTTGAGTATTCTGTACGTTCCGCTATAATGGCTGTTTATAGCTTCTTGGATCTTGATAAGAAAGTACCTGAAATCTATGCAAGCCAGTTTGATATCCGTGCTTTAGCTACAGCTACAAAAACAATGAAAAGCGATCATCAAAGTATTGGTAAAAGGATTATTGAAAGCGTCATTAAGAAGAAATTAGCCAACACAACTTTTGAAGGATTGGTATAGTTTAACATTAAGAGGCTGCTTAAGAAGTCAAATTTTGTATTTCAGGTGGATATTATTTAACTATTTCCACCTGAATGCCCGGTGCAAAGTTACTTTTAATCAGCCTCTGCTTGCATACATTATCACCTTGCAATAAAATGCATATGCGCTATTTAAAGTACCTGTTTTTATCTTCAATAATTCTTACAACTTCTTGCAATCGGAATTTTAGCAGATTGTCAAAGGAAGAAAATAAATACAACCTTACAATAGCAAGCGAATTGAAGGACAGAGTTTACAGTCAAAAAATTGAAGATTTCTATGATAGTGGAAAGGAAGGAATTTTTGCAGGAAAATCTGATGTGCAAATACATTATCGAATATTTGAGCAGATTGATACCGAAAAAGCAATATTAATTTCCTCAGGTAGAACTGAAGCTGCCATAAAATATAAGGAGCTTATTTTTGATCTGTTCAATAATGGTTATTCGATTGACATTCATGACCATCGGGGACAGGGGTTATCTGGCAGAATGACAGAAGACCTAGAAATGGGTTATATAGACACTTTTCAGTTTTATGTTGACGATATGAAATTTTTCTACGATCATTATTTAAAACCGAAGCACTATAGCAAAACCTATCTTTTAGCCCATTCAATGGGTGGTGCAATAGGAATGACACATTTAGAACAAAATCCTGATGATTTCAATGCTGCAGCATTCTCCTCACCAATGCTGGGTTTTAAACCACCAATTTGCAGTATTGTTAAAGTACTGGATGGCGATAAGCCTAAATACGCAATAGGTGAGACGGAATATAAGGATAGCAAAATTACTTTTGAGGGAAATACGTTGACCGGTTCTGAATTGAGGTATGATAGAATGATTGATGCTTTTGCTGAAGTTCCCGAAGCAAAACTGGGTGGTGCAACTTATCAATGGATTCATAAATCTTGTCAACAATTTGATTACATATTTAGCAATATTCATAAAATAAACACTCCTTTTATCCTTTTTTCGGCTGAAAACGAACAAATTGTGCATCCATATGCACACCAAAAATTTGTAGACGCTGCTCAAAAATCAAGTAAAGATTGTATTGCCTATGCAGTTGAAAATGCGCAACATGAGCTATTCATTGAAAAGGACGAACAACGCATTGAAACCATCAATGAAGTGTTGGATTTTTATTCTAAATACTAATAGCACATCGTCTATAATGTAAAATCATACGCCAGAGAACCAAAGTGAACCTCTCCTTTTGTCAAATATCACCTCATGCCTTCTCTATACAGGCAGCACTCTTGATGACTCAATAATCCACTCAGCCAACCACTCAGCAAACATCATATACAGGGATGATCCAGGGCATTGGTCAAGTCATCTTTTTTGCGTAAATCTGCTATGAATTGGCGTTCTACACGTCAACTCCAGTCTTGGTTATTTGTAAAATATGCCTAATAAACAATGGATAAGAAGGTAGCGATTGTCACCGGAGCAGCTAAAGGAATAGGAAGAGCTATTGCCCAAAGATTGGTCGATCAAGGCTGTTTTGTCGTACTCGTAGATGTGGATGAGGAGCAAGGTGTACTCGCCACAAACGAATTGGGCGCCGAACATGCCTGCTTCATGCCCTGCGATATCAGCAAAGAAGCGGATGTTGCTGCCCTTTTTCAGTCTGTGATTGGCGAATACAAGAAGGTGGACATCCTGGTAAATAACGCAGGGATACTACGAGACAAAATGATCTGGAAGATGCCCTCAGAAGATTTTGATGCGGTCATCGACGTCAACCTGAAAGGCACGTGGCTTATGTGTAAGGAAGCGGCCAAGGTCATGCGACAACAAGAAAACGGCAGGATCGTAAATATCGCTTCCCGGGCATGGCTTGGCAACAGAGGGCAAACAAATTACTCAGCGTCCAAGGCTGGAGTGATCGGTCTGACAAGATCCCTAGCCCTGGAGCTCGGAAAGTATCATGTTCTTGTAAATGCCGTTGCGCCCGGCCTGATCGATACACCGCTCACTCAGGGACTTCGTGGAGAGATCAAGCAGAAATTGATAGAAGCACAGCCAACTAAAACGATGGGCAGGCCGGAAGATGTTGCAAATGTCGTGGCGTTTTTGACGTCATCAGAGACTCAATTTATCACTGGGCAGACGATTTATGTGGATGGGGGAAAGAGTATTGGGGCGGGGAGTTGAGGAGTGGAGGAGTGGAGGAATTGAGGAATTAGGGAGTGGGGGGCGATTTAAAACATAACCCCGAAGGGGTGACAGGATGATAAAAAAACAGATAACAGAAATAGCCCATTGCTTCAGCAATGGGAACAAAAAATGAAAGCGAAGACATCACGCATGAAAATTCTTGATCTTACAATAAACAACGTACAACACAAAGTACTCGTGCATCCGCACGATACGCTCAACAAGGCCCTGCGTGAGACAATTGGCCTTACGGGTACCAAAACCGGATGTGAGCAAGGGAGCTGTGGGGCATGCAGTGTGCTGGTGGATGGCAAGGCCGTGCAAAGTTGTATTTATCCAGCGTTAAAATGTCAAGGAAAAAGAATTACGACCATTGAAGGTGTCGCACAAAAGGGTCGTCTGCATGTGTTGCAGGAGAAATTTGTAAATAAGGGAGCAATCCAATGTGGATACTGTACACCCGGTATGGTCATGACTGCGCTTTCATTTCTGGATAAAAATCCTTCCCCTTCCCTACTGGAAATTAAAGAAGCATTATCCGGGAATCTGTGTCGTTGCACGGGCTATAAAAAGATTATCGAGGCGGTGGCTGAATATGTGCAGGAAAGTGGAACGCGCATTTCAGGGTTGGTAAAGGGAGTAAATAAAGAGAACAGTGCGAGCGCCAATCATCTTATGGTAGGCCAGGGAAGACCATATTTGGAAGCAAGTAAAAAGGTAAAAGGGGAAGCGGAGTATGCAGATGATATCCGTGTAAAAAATGCTTTGACCTGCCAGTTCCTAAGGAGTGTCTATCCACACGCGCGCATCATCTCCATTGATACCACTGCAGCAGAAAAATTGCACGGCGTAAGGGCTGTCATCACCGGCAAGGAACTACCTATAAAGTTTGGAGTCCTGCCTATTTCACAGGACGAAACTGCCATCGCTATCGAGAAGACGAGGTATGTTGGGGAGATCGTTGCCGCAGTTGCCGCGGATAATGAAAAGATTGCCAAAGCAGCTTGTCAACTCATTAAAATTGAATACGAAGTCCTACATCCATTTCTGGAGATGGAAGAGTCCCTGGAAGACGTGGGTGATCATGAGCAAATTCATTCCCATTCCAAATTCAATAATAATATCCATAAAAAGGCAGAGCTGCGATTTGGTAACCAACGGGAAGGGTTGTCCAATGCCGATTTAACAAGTAGAGTAGAATTTGATTTCAAGGGGATTAATCATGCTTTTACAGAACCTCATGCCGCTACGGCGTGGTGGGACGAAGACGGATTGACTATCATCACGGCTACGCAGGTCCCGCATTACCTGCACCGCTATCTGGCCAAAGTGCTCGAGGTGCCGATGAATCGTGTGCGTGTGATCAAACCATATCTGGGAGGTGGATTCGGAGGAAAAAGTGATCCGTTTCCACATGAAATGATCGTCGCACATCTCAGCAGAAAACTTGGTCGGCCAGTCAGAGTGCGATTAAACAGAGAAGAAGTCTTTCTCACGAATCACGGAAGGCATCCGACAAAGATGACCATGGAGATGGGCGTCAGCAAAGACGGCATGCTTGAAGTACTTGATGCAGATATCGTGATAGACGGAGGCGCGTATGGCAGTTTTGGAGTAGTCACCTCCTATTACAATGGTGTGCTGCTACAGGCACCTTACAAAATTGATAATTTCGGGTTCCGTGCGCGTCGCGTATATACAAACAAGCCACAGAGTGGAGCGATGCGCGGACATGGTGCCGTCAATCCAAGGTATGCGGTCGAGACGATCATCGACCGTTTGGCTGAGCAAATAAACATGGATCCATGTGAGTTGCGGTTTAAGAATTTCCTCGATAAGAATACCAAGACGGTTGGAGAATTCCGAATTACATCAAATGGTAGCGTCGAGTGCCTCAAAGCCGTCATGAACCAATCCGGATGGGTAGAGAATTTTGGAAAATTACCGGAGGGACACGGATTCGGAGTTGCATGTGGATTTTTTATTAGCGGCAGTGCTTTACCGATACACTGGAACGAATACCCTCAATCCGTGGTACACCTCAAAGTGGATATGGACGGGCGGGTACTGATTACTTCCGGGGCGAGCGATATCGGACAGGGAAGCGACACTATGCTGGCTATTGTTGTTGCCGAAGTCCTTGGACTGAGCATGGATAATATTGCTGTGGTCTCTGCAGATACCTTGCTGACTCCTATTGACCTGGGAAGCTATTCGAGCAGAGTCACATTCATGGCGGGGAATGCCGCAAAAATGGCAGCTGAAAACCTGCGAGATGTTGTACTGAAAGCTGTTGCCTTGAATCATGAGGTTACTGATTCAGCATTGAGCATTTCACACGAAAGAATACAAAGCGAAGATGGCAGTGTAGATATCAGCTGGCATGATGCTATTGAAATTGCCACTCGGAAAGTAGGAGCGCTAAATGTTACAGGTTATTATAATTCACCAAAATTAGGTGGTGATTTTAAAGGTGCAGGTGCCGGCCTCAGTCCGTCATACAGCTTTGGAGCAGTGATCGCAGAAGTAAAAGTGGACACATCTTCCGGGCAGGTGATCGTAGAAAATATCTGGGGCGCACATGATGTCGGAAAAGCTATTAACCCATTGGCTGTAGAAGGTCAGTTGGAGGGCTCCTGGCACATGGGTCTGGGTCAGGCATTGAGTGAGCAGATGTTGTATCGCAATGGCCTTCTTGTAAACAGCAATATGCTCGACTACAAAATCCCGACTACATTGGACACCTCGAATATCCACAGCAATATTATTGAGACAATAGACCCGGAGGGGCCTTTTGGTGCAAAAGAATGTGGTGAAGGTGCGTTACACCCGGTCATTCCTGCAGTGGCAAATGCGATCTATGACGCGATAGGTGTCAGGGTTACTTCATTGCCCATCAATCCAGAAGAAATATTAAAGGCCATTAAATCAAACAAGACAGAAACTGTAGCATGATTGCAGAAGAAATATATCTACAGCCGTCGACCGTTGAGGAGGCACTTGAAATGGCAATGCTGCAAAAAGGCGATTTCACATTCATCGCCGGTGGAACTGATGTCATGGCAAATCGGTACCAGGGAAATGAAAATGCCCCCTGTCTGATCGACCTTACCGGTATCAGTGTACTCAAAGGGGTTTCAATATCCAACGACTATCTACATATCGGGGCTCTCGAAAAACTTGACGATCTGCAACACTTTCATGATATTCTCGATGAATTCCCAGCATTGATCGAGGCGGCCCAATCTGTTGGATCACCGCTGATACGTAACGCAGCCACACTCGGAGGAAATATTCTCTGTGAAAATCGATGTCTATTTTACAATCAAAGCGAGTGGTGGCGGGAATCGATTGGTTATTGCCTCAAGTGTGATGGTGATATTTGTATAGCGACGCAGGGCAAAAAAGCTTGCTTCTCAGAATTGGTTTCTGATACTGCGCCAGCACTCATCAGCATGGACGCTGAACTTGAACTTGCCGAGACAACAGGTCACAGGCGGGTGATATTGGAAGATATTTACACGGGTGATGGTGTCTATCCCAGAAATCTGGATAAGCTGACAATTGTCAAAGCCATTCTTCTCCCACTCAACCGGGAGTTTAAAACTGTATTTAAAAAGCTAAGACAAAGAAAGAGCCTGGAATTCACTTCGCTCACAAGTGCAGTGACAGTAGATAATACCGGCAAATTAAAAATCGCGCTTTCAGGGGTAGATCCTAAAGCCGTGGTTGTAGCAGGAACTGTAGATGACGATAAAGAGGCATTAATTAAAAAGGCTATTAAGGGCGCCCGGGCCATTGACAATGATATGTATTCCAGGAAATATCGTCGGGACATGATAAAAGTTTTTTTACATCAGAGTTTCGAAGAGTTATCAATATAATATTCACATGCCAATCCAATGCATTTCATTCCTGAATGACTACGCTTGGCACGGGCAGACACGGTTTTAAAAAGGATCCACAATTATGAATCACAACGGAATAGAGTATTTGGTAGCTGAACATGACATTATAAGTTCTGTTGAGGATCTGTTGCCACGCCTTGATGGATACTGGAATATTGACAAAGAAGTCTATGAAGAAGCCGTCAAATTGTTAATCACATTTTTCAGGGAGTACGGGGACAAATTCCATCATTACAAAGAAGAACAGGTTCTCTTTCCGAGGTTGAACAGCAATTACGAATTCTCCCAGCCCACACTTGTAGAAGAACTTGAAGATCATCATGAATTCTTCAGGGAGTATGTTTCTTCGTTAGAAAATTCCTTACAGAATAAGGATTATGAAAAGGTTCAGGGCACACTTAAGTCCTATGTCAGAGACCTCCTGGATCATATCGGTGCAGAAAATGATGAGCTCTTTGTTATGGCAGAGTCACTTTTTAGTGAAGAGGAATTGGAGGCGATGTACTTTGACTTTGTGGATTATGACCGGGATATTGGTGAAGAGACTAAACAGCAGCTAACATTAATACCACAAAAAATAGAATCCCTCTTGACAAGATAATTATTGTTCAGTATTGTCACCCCATTGCTCCAAGTGTGAAGAGATAAACTCAATAATCATCTTGTTTTCCGCTTTGCCATTGCCCTCGACAAAAAATGGCTTTCCAAAACTCATATGAATGCGTCTGTGGCGCTTTATAGGCCCAAGGTCTTTCACATATTTACCATTCTCCCAAAAATCCGTCTTTAATGCAAAAGGGATCACCTGTACTTTTGCTGCTCTGGCGAGCTTCACCCCCAGGGAATTAAATTCTTTTGAGACAAATTCCACGCTTCTCTTGCTCTGCGGAAAGATGACGACAGATGTCCCTTTATCCAACATTTTCTGGCCTTCGATCATTACCGTTTTAAAATCCTCGCGTGTATCCTTCCTATTCACAACAATCGGACTTCGGGCTCGCATGACCGGCCCAAAAACAGCATGCCGGACAAGACTGTCTTTAACGACAAATGTCACTTCTTTTACCGAAGCGATGATACCCGGAAATACCATCGTCTCAAGGATGCTCATATGATTGCCGATAAAAACAGCGGGACCTTGACAATTCTCGATATTTCCCAATCCATCGATGTCGAATCTACCCCCGCATCTCTCGATGAGTTTGAATATATCAATTGATGTAGATGCCCAGGTAGCAGTATCAAAATCCCCTTTTAAGGCAATCGACCGGCTCTTGAATATGAGTGAAAGAAACTTGCTTATAAAAAACCACCGGCTACCCAGCAATAACTTATCTGGCACATACCTCGGAGTATTTTCATCTGTGCGATATCTGTCTGTTTTGAAATATCCTTTCATCACAATGGGCAATACTCTTGAATAGCTGTCAACAAAGAAAAGTTAAATTATTTAATCACAATCTTATCCCTTACCACTCCATCGCTTTAATCCTGGAATGACGGAGTTTGCCATCTCAGTTGCCTCGGCCCTGGATAAACCCATTTTTGTTGCAATGTCGATATTCTTATTGATCTTATCTTTAAGGGAAATGCCCTCATCCAGAAACTTCCCTTCATGATAACAGAATTTGCAATATTCCAAACTAGCACTTCCATTAGCCTCTGTACCACGGTGCTCCGCATTTTTCAATGGCATTCCGCAGCTCTGACATATCATAGATTGATCACTCATAGTAACACTTAGCAGTTTTTCCAAACAGGTTTTCTTTTTTCAATAAATGCGTTGATCCCTTCATTGGCATCTTCAGTATTCATTAACTGATCTACATACATCTTTTCGACAACTGGCAGTTTGCTTTTTAATATCGTATTAAAGTTTGTCCGAGCTGCTTTAATTGCAAATTTTAACGAAGAAGCACTTTTCGGCAGGATGAACTTTTCAATCCATGTATCCAAGGCAGAATTCAAACTTTGGATATCATCATACACCTCGTTGATCAATCCCATTTCCTGCCCGCTCTCAGCTGATATCGACCTACCGGTAATCAATAACTCCTCGGCTCTGGCCGTACCTATTTTCAATGGCAAGATGATGGATGCCGGTGGTGGGAATACACCCAACATGATTTCAGGCTGCCCGAGTCTCGCTGTTTTGTCCGTATAAATCACATTGCAGGCCAACGCCAACTCAAGACCACCACCTAGACACTGACCCCATATCTTAGCCACGGTTGGTATTCCCATATCCATGATGCTATAAAATAGCTTATGAAATGTCTTCAGCATCCCACCTGCTCGCTCTTTAGTGTGCTCCTCCACACTGGCCCCAAAAGAAAAATGCTTTCCGGCACCCTCAAAAGTGATGAGCTTAATGTCCTTGTTGCTCTTTAAATCATTAAATACATTGAGCATCTCATTCATCATCACATCATCGAGGATATTCCCCTTGCCATCATCCATAATGATGTTAGCAACGGCACTATCGTGTGTATATGTTAATTTCAACTTCTCCATACTTAAAACCTTTCACCAGTGTTTAATCTGTTAAGAATAGGACTGTTCAACTACATGCAAATACGTTCATAAAAGCAAATACGTTCACAAACACCACCCAAGACGATCAATCCTGACACCGTCATACTTCAACACTCACATATATTAGGCCATCTGTCATAAATAACCTGACCATACCAATTCAAAATTCAAAACCCATAATTCAACATTTAGAATTCAAAATTTAGAATTTAGAATTCCCCAAAGCAGTCCTTTCCCAAAGGGATCCCTTCGGGATGGACAAAACTCAACTCCTACTGATATTGCGGCGAAATAGCGCGATGCACATCCTCATCCCAGGCCTTCCCTTCCGCAAGCAGCTGACGCAATTTGATAAAATCAATTTCTCTATTCCCTCTCGGACCATCATTAAATGCCTTGAATCCCGCTTTGGCCTCAGTCATCATGTTGAGAGCAAGCCAATCCCTGTTGCTCTCCTTATTCTGATCCCAATGCTCCAGCTTTTTCTTGCGAATCGAATTTATCGTTTTACTCAGACAATTTGGAAACGTCATCATGAGCTTGGTGCACATTCGTTCGACAGCCTCATCAAGTTTCGAAAGGTCAACTTCTCCTGACTTTAGAAGGGTCTTGCCATTCACAAGGTTATCTCCCTTTTTAATCTTTCCGTATATAATTTCACCAGTTTTTTTACTTACCCACCTATCAGTTCTGACTAATGGGTTCGGAATGAACTTACCTTCAACCTTCAGCGCTGACACAACCTCAGTGATCAGACCAAATCGCATTGCCTCGTGCGCACTCCATGGATCACAGACAGTGCAAGAGAACATGGCCAACTCTATTCCCACAAATAAATGCAGGAAATCTGTCGAGCCGCCATCAGGCGCACTTCCATGTTTTGGGCCTGCCTGACCAAACCGCGCAAGATCTTGTGCGATCGTAAAATCACAGGCCATTCCAATTTCTTGCCCTCCACCGATGCGCATCCCATTCGCACGGCATATCACTGGCTTATCGCACATCAGAATTGCAGAAACCATATCATTGAACAGGCGCATGTACTGCTTGTACTCCTGTGGATTACCTGCATAATACTCTGCATACTCCTTTGTGTTACCTCCCGTGCAAAAGGCCTTATCCCCGACAGCGGTAAACACAACAGCATTCACACTTCTGTCGTTTGATGCCTCTCTGAATGCCAGGATGATTTCCTTTACCGCCCCGGTTGTGTACGAATTGTACTGAGCAGGGTTGTTTATTATGATCCAGGCATTGTAAAGACCTTCTACGTCCTTGCCATCATAGTCTTTGCAAGGTCGTTTTTCATAAATAATGTCTTTGTAGTTGTACTCCGTTAAATTATGATCTATCAACATATTTCTTGATTTTATTATTAGAATTAATTTTTTATTATTTTTTATCTCAATTATGGCGTACCGCTGGCACGCTTTATTTTTTTTGCATTCATTTGGCTACCAATATTGGACGCCTCCAGCGCCAAACGTCAATCTTCATCATTCAACATCCCTCATCATCATCATCATCATCATCATCATCATCATTCAAAATTCATCATTCATCATCATCATTCAAAATTCATCATTCATCATCATCATCATCATCATCATCATTCAACATCCGTCACTCAACATTCATCATCATTCTATATTCATCATTAATCATTCAAAATTTAACATTTAGAATTTAACATTTAGAATTAAGAATTAAGAACTAAACCATATGCGGATAAGCCTCCCGAAATCTATCAATCATCATCTCATATGGCAAATCCGCAAAAACACCGTGATCCTTCATATACTCCATGTACTTCCCTCCATTTTTATCAAACTGTTGAAACAGCGAGTCTTCTCTTCCATTAAAACCCAGCGGCTCCACGTTAAATTTTTTGCACAACGTCTTGTTAAATGCTGGCGTGGCTTTTACCCACTTCCCTTCCAGGAACAGGTCCGTGTAACTATGAAACACGAAAACATTTGACCTCATCCGTTTTAGTATTTTTTCAGATGCAATATGGTTGGTGACATCCACATATCCCAATCTCGAAGGCACCCCGATAGCTCTGGCCGCAGCCGCAAGCAATATCCCCTTCGGAATGCAAAATCCAGACCCTCGATTAATCGTACTGCTCGCCTTAAAAAATGAAGGCTCGAACATGATATCATACGTGTCATACATTATTAAATCCCGCACTTTGTAATACAGCTTGATCATATTTGCACTCACTCCAAGATCTTGGCTGAAACACGTCTTCACAAACTCCTGCACCTCAGGAGACTTGTAATCAATAAACTCCGTCGGTTTTAAATATTCTTCAAATTCTGTACTGACCGTTATCATTCTACGCGCTGAATTTCATGACATCTGATTGTAATTAGTCAAAGTCCGGCACCATAACCGACCGCCGACTATACTTATGCTCCAACGTATTCCTGAACACTTCATTTATCTGAGACATCGGAAACATTTCTACAAATTGTTTGATATCCAGTTTTCCAGTAGCTATCAGATCTACGACTTCCGGATATAGTTCCGGCTTGCAGCCCCATGTACCGATCAACTTAGCGTCAAAAGCCATCAGGTTGCTCAATCTAACTTCCAGTTTGTCCATTGTAAAGCCCACGATACTCATTGTAGATGTGTACGTGAGGAGACTGAACGCCAACTCCTGCCCTGCTGTAGTTCCAGATATTTCAAAAATCTTCCATCCGTACCTGGCAGCACCCAACTCGCCGGCAATCTCCCTCACTTTGGCTTTTACCTCCCGGTTTGACAGTCCTTTTGAGTTAAGTGTGGCGTCAATACCATGAGATTTTACTGACGCAAGTTTTTCATCATTGATATCGATGGCAAGTACTTTTGCTCCCATTATTTTGGCGATCAATGCGCCATAGACCCCTACGCCCCCTACACCGATGACAATTGCCAAATCACCTGCCTGCAATTCTGATTTTTTGACCACCTGATACGGTGTAGAAATTGCATCTGCGATAACCGCCAATTCCTCGAGTGCATAATTCTCCAGCACACTATCAGGAACCGGGCATAGATATTTGTGTGGGACCACGATATGTGACGCAAACCCACCATGAAAATCATTACCGGGCATGAGCTGATTCTGACACATATTACTTCTTCCCTTGTGGCACAAGTCGCAATCACCACATGGTAAAACTGCCGGAATAATGACATTAGTGCCAACGAGATGAGCTGGTCCTTCGACGACCACTCCACTTATTTCATGGCCAAGTGTCAAGGGGAGTTCCTTCTTGGTCCGCACACCAAAGTGCCAGAAACTTAAATCTGTATGACATACACCGCAGCCTGCTATTTTAACAATCGCTTCACCATCATTTATCTCAGGCATATCGCTTTCCACTAATTGGAAATCGGATTTTAACTCCGTCATTTGCCATTGCTTCATCTTTCCTACCATCAGTCGTTTTCTTATGCGTTCATGTTTTCAAATATCATGGCAGTACCCTGGCCGCCGCCTATGCAAGCTGCCGCAATACCGTACTTCACACCTCTGATCTGCATTTCACGCGAGAGAGTGAGAGACAGGCGTGTTCCGGTTGCCGCTAGCGGATGCCCCAAGGCTATCGCACCTCCATTCACATTACAGATATTCCGGTCCAATTCCAATTCCTTCTCACAGCCCAAATACTGGGCGGCAAAGGCTTCATTGATTTCAATCAGTCCGATGTCGTCAAGTGACATCCCGGCTATTTCAAGGACCAGTCGAATAGACGGCACCGGGCCAAGGGCCATGAAATTCGGATCTAATGCACTGGTCGCTGAAGCCACGACCCTTGACAGCGGCTTCAATCCCCGGGAGTCAACAAACTCCTTATTTGCAATTACCACCGAGGCGGCTCCATCAACGATTCCGCTTGAATTTGCGGCAGTCTGTACACCGTCCTTTGCAAATACCGAAGGCAGCTTTGCCATATCCTCCAGCTTCGAGGGTCGAATATTTTCATCTGTCACAAAGTCCTGAACTCGCTTACCGAGTCTTACTTTACGCGGTTTTAATCCTTCTCCCTCAAATACTGTTGAATTCATTGGGACGATTTCATCTTTGAAAAAGCCCCTTTCCACAGCGGCAAGAGCTCTGTCAATCGAAAGCTTGGCAAACTCGTTTGCCTCTTCCTTGGTGATGCCGTGCTTGTTCGCCACATTTTCAGCTGTACAGCCCATTGGAACAGCGGCCGTATCATTCAGTGCCTCCCAGAGCATATCGACAAAATTCAGTCGACCTAATGCATAGCCCATCCTGTTTCCAAAGCTGGCCGTTGGTGAAAGTGTCATATTCTCCGTTCCTCCACAGAGCGCAGATGCTGCCTTCCCAAGTGTCATTTGCTCTGCCGCAGCAATAATTGTTTCAAATCCTGAACCGCAGATTCGTTGTAACATAACTGCCGGGACGCTCATTGGAATCCCGGAGTACAAACCAACATGCCTGGGCAGGAAATATGAATCGCCGGAACTCTGACCAATGTTTGCATACATCACCTGATCGATATCCTCACCCTTTACATCAGACTTTTCAAGGGCTGCGCGCGAGGCATAAATGCCAAGATCCGTTGGTGAAACAAGCCCAAGTGTGCCACTCAATCTGCCAAATGGAGTCCTTGCACCATTTACCAAATAGATATCATCATATGGTATTCCAAATCCCTTTTCTTTATCGTGAAATCCTTTCATCATTACGTGTTTTCTCTTGTATTTATTTCCAGTTTCTAAGTCATAATTTCTAATCTGCTACTGCTGCCCTTTGATCACTGCTTTCAAAAGGAAAATGATTCATAGCCGCTTTCAATGTTGATATAATTCTGGTATTGTCGTAAACTTCCCCAATCGTAATTCGGAAGCTGTGATCTGCTCCAAACAGGTCTGTCTTTCTTGCCAGTATCCTGCTTTCACCCAAAAAGCTAAAAACCCTATCTCTTTCCTCTCTGCTCGGAAATGTCAGAAACAGGAAATTGCTCTGAGAAGGTGTCACATGAATTCCAATATTTGTGAGTTCATTAGCAAGTTGCAACCGGCTCTCATTATTTAATTTGGAGCACTTTTCAATATAACTCTGATCATCCAGGGCCGTCATGGCTGCTGCCGAGGCAAAATGATTCACAGTAAATGGAGCCTGATAATGCTGCATCAGTTCGATGATCTCTTTGCTTGCAATAGAATAGCCAACCCTGAGTCCTGCCAAACCGTATATTTTGGAAAAAGTGCGCATCACAATCAGGTTCGGATAGCGCTTTAAAAGTTTTAACGTGTCAGGAAAATCATCCTGCTTTACATATTCACAGTATGCTTCATCAAGCACCACATAAGTTTTAGAAGGTACACCCTCCAACAATCGTATCAGTTCCTTTTCATTGATCGTACTACCCGTTGGGTTATTCGGATTTGCAATGATGATGAGCTTAGTATGATCATCACAAAGACGAAGCATGTCATCCACATCCATGCGGTAATCTTTCAACAGGGAAAATCTTGTTTCTACATGATACACTTCAGATAATAATCTGTACGCCACAAACGCAACCTCCCCGATCACCATATTCTCCCCGTCTTCCACGAAATTCCGTATCACAATATCCAGTGACTCTACCAGTCCAGCTGACACCAGCACGTGCGCCGGATCCAGGTTCAGGCTATCGGCCAGCTTCTTCTTTAATGAATGAGAGTGTGGCTCAGGATACCGTTGCATATACTCACTCGCCTCACGCATAGCCTCCAGTACACAAGGCGATGGTCCCAGTGGATTTTCATTCTGTGACAGCTTTAGAATCGTCCGTAAATTTGCCTTTTCCATTACACTAAAATTCCTTTACTAATACCATCCGTTACACCATAATTCCATTATCAATACCATCCATTACACCATAATTCCATTACCATCCATCACGTTATCTTTCCTTTGCTTGCTCACTTATATTATTCCATTAGTCCTTTACTTATATTAAAGAGTACCTCTTCCCTGTACCATGCGGATGCCCTTACGTCGCTGATTGGTGATGCATAATCCGAAATGAGCCCGGCAAATTCCTCCCTTTCAGTATCTATAAGTTTTGACTTCCCAATTAAAAAAGCACAGGCGGAATCAGTAAATTTAATGGTAGGCGCCACAGCACCGATAGCGATTCCCGCATGCCTGATCGTCCGATTATCATCCATCTGGATGTGATAAGCCAAGGATACCACCGAGCATTCCATGGAGAGTCGCGTGCCTACTTTAATAAATCCGGAATGCAGATTAGGATTTGAATTAATAGGGACCACCACACTTCTCAAAACCTCATTTTTTTGAATGACCGTTTTGCGTACACCAGTAGAGAAATCGGCAACTGAGACTGACCGCAACTCGCCTTTTGTATTTATAATTTCGCACCTGGCATGCAATGCCACTAACGCACAGGCAATATCCCCGGAAGGCGAAGCAGTACAAAGATTCCCGCCGACCGTTGCCACTTGTCTGATCTGCATGGATGCCAGATTGTGCGCAGCTTCCCAAAGTGTATAAAATTCAGATTTCACTTCTTCATGGTCCAAGACCTCACCAGCCGTGACCAGGGCCCCAATTCGGTATCCGCCGGCTACCTTTGTGATAGACTTGAATATCGGATCTTTCAACTGCGCAAGGTTCACAACCGTCAGGTTTTCTTGCGGAGCGCGTTTCAACTCGAGGAGAAGGTCCGTCCCCCCGGCGCCAAAGCGGAAATTCTTGTCCTGATTGGCAGCAATGACTGCCAGAAGCTCATCGGCTGTTTGTGGACTTTCTATGTTAAAATCGTACGACATGGCTATACCAATCTTTCTGTTAATTCTGATTTATTCTTCATGGCCTTCAACACTCTTTCGGGGGTGACAGGCAGTTCATTCATTTCCACGCCTAGAATATTACTCACAGCATTGGCAATGGCAGCGGCAGTTGGAATAAGTGGTGCCTCTGCCACACCCTTTGCACCATAAGGCCCGGCCGGATCATTTGTCTCAACCGGGTAAAAATGGATTTCCGGGACATCACTGGCAGTCAGTAGTTTGTAGTTGTGAAAATTGGGATTCAATACATACCCGTCTTTCATTTGCGTCTCCTCCGTCAGCCCATAGCCTATTCCCATCACAACACCGCCTTCAATCTGCCCTTGCAAACCCATGGGGTTCAATACTTTACCTACATCCTGAGCCACCCACACGTCCAGCACTTTCACATTGCCGGTGTACGTATCCACTTCTACTTCAATTGCCTGCGCTGCAAACGCATAATTGCCAGACACATCACCCTTGAATCCTTTGTCCTGATACTTGCTCGGGGGCTCGTAGAAATAACTCACTTCTGCCAATTCATGTGGTGGCATGAAGTGCAGGTCCCTGACAACTTTGTCGAGTGCAATTTGCACATCACTTTGCGCACACCTGATCAATCCTTTCTCATAGACCAAATCCTGAATTTCCACCCCCATCAACTTCGCTGCCCTAGGTGAAATCATCTCTTTCATTTTGCCGATAGCACCCAACAGGGAATTACCGGCAATAAAACTCGTGCGAGATGCGTGTACACCCACATCCCAGGGCTTCACATCGGTATCACTATTGATAATCTTGATTTTGTCCTCGCTGAGGCCCATCTCCTCCATTGCTATCATGGCAAGAACCGTCTCACTTCCCTGCCCGATCTCGCTGGAGCCAGTGATTATGGTCAGGCAACCGTACGGATCTAACTTCAACGTCGTGCCACATCCATCCGAGCGATATATCTTGGCGCCACCTCCGACATGCAGCATGCTCCCAAGGCCGATTCCCCTTCGGTAGCGACCACTTTGCTCCATGTCCTTCTTGCTCTCGTAATTACTCTTTTCTGCAACGATCTCCATAGCCTCCAACAGGCCACAGGTTCTAAAGTGCATCCCCTGCCCTGTGATCTCTCCGGGCGTATTGCTGTTTAGTTTGCGAATTTGGGACTTGTCCATTCCGAGTTCTTCAGCCAGCAAATCGATGTTTCGCTCGACAGAAAACGTTGCCTGCGGATTCCCATATCCCCTGAATGATCCGGCATTCGGATTGTTCGTATATACAGCAGTTGAAGTGAGTTTACAAGCAGGCATTTTATAAAGGCTCGAAAATGTTTGCATCATCACAAACGGAGTGGTAGCACCCCATGAAGTATACGCCCCATTATCCTTGATAATCTCTACTTCCCGAAATGTAAATCGTCCATTTTCATCGGCTCCGCTTGTCAGATCAATGGCCATGCTTTGTCGTGTCGGGGAAGCCAGAAATTCCTCATATCGGCTATACAGTATTTGCACCGGTCGCCCTGTCTTCATCGACAAGAAAGCACAAATTGGTTCAAATGGGTTGACATCCAATTTACTGCCAAAGCCTCCTCCGATCACGGGCTGGATCACCCGTATTCTGGACGGATCCATCTTCAGGCAGTGCGCCATGTCGCGCTGATAAAGGAACGGAACTTGTGTTCCGCAGTAAAGCGTCAATTTCTTTTCCGCCGGATTATAATCAGCAGTAATATTACTGCTCCCCATACAGCAGTGTGTCATTTTCTGAAGGTGATAGCGCCTTTTCACGATCACCTTACTTTTTGATTTCTGCTCTTCCAAATCACCGTGCTCGTATTCGAAAGTCATGGAGACATTCTTCGGACTATCCTCAGGCTGCCATTGGTTGATCTGAACCGCCTCTTCTTCCAGAGACTCAAAAGGATCGTATATCCCCTGCCGCTCGTTATACTTGACCTTTATCAGTTTCAATGCTTGCTCCGCTATCTCTTTCGTTTCTGCAGCGACTGCAGCTATCTCATCGCGAATGCAACTCACCAAGCCACTTTTCAATACCGGGTGATCCTCCTTAAAACTGATTTTATTTGCATCTATATCTGCGGCCGTAATCACACACTCCACTCCCGCCAACTGCTCTGCCTCACTCACATCGATTGAGATGATCTCCGCACAAGGATATTTCGTGCGCAGTATAGCTCCATGCAACATCCCCGACAGCTCGATATCGTGCCCATACACTGAGCGCCCCGTAGTGCGTTCCTTCGCATCGAATTTGGGTTGCGGTTTACCGATGTATTTTAGTTCATCGTTCATTGTTACTTCCTAATTCAGAATTCATAATTGCTAATTCTTAATTGTTAATTGCCACAAACGGATATTGCCGCATCCACAATCTTCACATATCCCGTACATCGACAAAGATTTCCCTCAAGGCTCTTCGCCACTTCATTCCGATTCGGCACCTTGCCCTCTTCTTTACATTTGTCACTATAAGACTTGATACTCATGGCCATGCCGCTCGTACAAAAACCACATTGCACACCCCCGTGTTCGATCAGCTTTTCCTGTACGATATCGAGAAACTGATCTTCGCCGCCTAATCCTTCAATAGTAGTAATGGATTTACCAGCGACATTGACTGCGAGATACAGACAACTATTAATGGCATGCCCATCGACGAGCACAGTGCACGCCCCACATTCACCCTCGAAACAGCCGGGCTTTGTTCCTTTTAGTTTGAGACCATCGCGGATGAGGTCGATGAGTAAGGTCGAGGCTTTAATCTCTTTCGCACGACCTTTCCCGTTGATGGTAAAATTGATTTTCATGATTTGACGTTTTCCAGTATGTATTGTCTTCCCAAAGCCAGTGCTTGCAGACTTTTTCCTGCAAAGCCGGATTTTGAAGACGTAGTAATTGCCTCTTCTATATGTTCAAATTTGATTGGAAACCCCTCAAGCTGACTCGCGCATCCAGCAACAAACAAATTGCGAGAAATCTGCTCAACTTCTGCCGGCATATTTTCTATGAATATGACATCAGTAAGGTGCTTGCGCAGGTATTGGATAAATTCTCCTGTATCCGGGTATTTAGCAGTTTCAGCATTCACCGAATAAGGCAAAATACGATTATTATCAACGACGACCTTACTGTTCTTGTTGAGGGCATTCACACACCTCTGCGCCTCCAATGCCTCAAGTCCAAGCAGGAAATCAGCTCCCGCTTCCTCAATAAATCCATACGTATGCTCGCCAAAAGTAATCCCGGCATTTACCGATCCTCCCCTTTGTGACAAGCCGTGAATTTCACTGACTGCAACAGGGATATCCGCCAGCATACTTGCCTCCACCAGCAGATTCGTGAGATAAACAACTCCTTGCCCACCAACTCCTGCTATCGCTATTTTACATGTCTCACTCATTTAAATACTATTCCCTTTAAATAATCAAGTTCTCCATCGCGTCCTTCCCAAAAGAGCCCTTCAG